>JBBPYZ010000140.1:0-7288 GCA_038199465.1 Acidimicrobiales bacterium
GCCACGGTGGAGCGGGCCGGGCGATGGTCGCCGAACGCCTCGGCGTACACCTGGTTCATGGCCGCGAAGTCGGCCATGTCGGCCAGGAACACCGTGGTCTTGACCACATGGGTCAGGCCGGCGCCGTGGCCGGCCAGGAGGGCGGCGGCGTTTTCGAGGGACCGGGAAGTCTGGGCGGCCACGCCTTCGACCAGCACACCGTCGACCAGGCCCAGCTGGCCCGAGCACAGCAGCCAGCCGTCGACCTCAACGACGGGCGAGTACGGGCCGATCGGCGTGGTCACGAAAGCAACCTACCGTGCCGGTTCCTCCGTCCTAGGGTGCCGCCGGTGCGACCGCCGGACAGCCTGCGCCAGGTGGCGGAGCGGGCCCAGGCCGGCGAGCCGTGGCGGGTCGCCGTGCGGGACTTCCTCGACGGGTTCTCCGTTGCGGCGCCCGAGATCGCCCAGGGGTTGCTCGATGACGAGCCGCCGGTCTTCGACCCGGTTGGCGACCTCTACCTGGCCGCGCTGGCCGAGCACCTGGCCTTCCACCATCACCTCAACCGCCCTGCCTGGTGCGTCGACCCCCGGCGCTTCGGTCGGCGCATGTGGTTCGCCTCCGACGCGCCCGGGCTGCGGGCCACCGCCATCCAGCAGTCGCCGGCGGCGTTCCGCCGGCGTGGCCTGTTCATCGGCGCCACCACCCTCGGGCGCGTGTAACGAGGTGGACCGCTCTGAGATCCTGCGTGCTCTGACCGCCCTGGGCCGACGGCTCGCGGGTCGAGGCATCGTGGGCGAGCTGTACGTCGTCGGCGGCGCCGCCATCGCTCTGGCCTTCGACGAGCGGCGGTCGACCCGCGACATCGACGCCGTCTTCGAGCCCAAGCTCGTCGTGTACGAGGAGGCCGCCCGGGTGGCCGATGAGCTTCACCTGCCCGACGGCTGGCTGAACGACGGGGTGAAGGGCTTCCTGGCTGGACCGGACCCGTGGACCACCAGCGTCTTCGAGGTGCCGGGCCTTCGGGTGCAGGCGGCGTCGGCGGAGATGCTGCTGGCCCTCAAGTGCCTGGCCCACCGGTTGGGCGAAGACGACGGCGACGTCCGGCTGCTGGCCCGACACCTCAACCTCAGCGACCCGGACGACGTCCTCGATCTGGTGGTGCAGGTCTTCGGCGACCAGGTCGACGTCCGGGTGGATCTGTTCGTCCGCGAGGTGCTGCGGCCGAGGGGCTGACCTGCGTGGTCAGTGCCGGCGGCAGGGCCGGCCAACGCCGGCGGCAGGGCTTGGCCTGGCGGGCCGACCTGCCCGACGCCAGCGCCCCAAAGACATCAGCGCCGGCGGCAGGGCCAGCGGGCGGGAAGGCCGTCGGCGAGCCAGGCGGCGGCGGCCACGGCGGCGAAGACGGCGTCGGAGCCCGGCACCGGTTGGGTAGGGCCCGAGTGGCCGCTGAGCGCAGGTGGCACCGAGCCCCGGTCGGTGCGGATGGTGACGGTGATCGGCGGGGTGTCGCGAGCACGGAGGACGCCGAAGCTGCGGATGGTGAGATCGTGTACGTGGCCGTCCTCGTCGACGGTCACGCCCTCCGTGCGCACCCAGCCCAGCGCCTGGTGGGCGGCGCCCGTGCACCACGACCTCAGCACCACCTCGTCGAGGGCGGGGCCGCAGGCAACCTCGACCTCGACACCCGCGTCGGTGACCGATGCCGCGGCCGAAGCGCCGTTGGGTGCGGTCACCTCGGCCCGACCACGGCCGCACACCGGCGTCTCTGGGGAGGCGAGCACGGCGAGGACCACGGCGGCCTCGACCCAGCCGGCGCCCCGGAGGGCGGCCGAGGTCGGGGGGCCGGGCACGTCCACCTCCTCGACGACCCAGCCGGGCGCCACCGACCCGATTGCCTCGGCGATGCCGGGGGTGCGGGCCACCCGGACGTGGCCACTGCCGTCGGCGTTCGCCCCCAGGGCCAGGGGCGGGCGCTTGGGGCCGAGGAGCACCACGTCCTCCCGGCCCCACTGGGCCACCACGGCCCGGCCGTGCTGGTCAGCGAGGCGGCGGGCGGCGGCAGGCAACGGGGAGTCGGCCTTGCCGCCAAAGGCGCCGCCGTTGGCCAGCGGGCTGGCCGGCGTGCCGCCGGGCAGGCACCACGAGCAGTCGGGCTCGAGGTAGGCCGGTTCCACCCAGGTGGTGGCCAGGGTCCGCTCCCACGGTCCCGGCGGGGGCTCGATCGGCCACCGCAGCGCCAGGGTGGTGCGCCGCCCCTGCACCTTGGCCGCCACGGCCCGGGCCTCGGACAGCGTCTCGGCCACGGCCCAGCCGCCGTCGCCGTCGGGGACGGCCATCAGGGCATCGGCCGGAGCGGTGTCGGCCGCGACCCCCGCCTGGCCGAGCGCCACAGACGGGCCGACCTCCTGGCGGGGGCCGGCCTCAAGCGTTGCGCGCGCCGACCGGCCGGGACTCGGGGTGCGCTGGGCGACACCTCCCCCCGGCAGTTCGGCGGGTTTGGCGGCGGCGGCGGCGGCGGCGGCGGCGAGGATGGTGCGCCAGCCGGTGCAGCGGCAGAGGTGGGCGAGGAGGGCGTCCTCGACCCGGGCCGGGGTCGGGTCGGCCAGGGCGGCCAGGCGCACGATGATGCCGGGGGTGCAGAAGCCGCACTGGCTGGCGCCGGCGGCGGTGAACGCCTCGGCCCAGGCCGTGCGGGTGGCCTCGGGAAGGCCGTCGACGGTGGTGATGGCCCGGCCGGCCACCCGCCGGGTCGAGGTGACGCAGGCCATCCGGGGCTGGCCGTCGACCAGCACCGTGCAGCAGCCGCACTGGCCCTGGGGCGAGCACCCGTCCTTCACCGAGGTGGCGCCGGCCCGCAGCCGCAGCACCTCGAGCAGGCTGCGCTGCTCGTCGCCCGGCTGCAACGGCACCTGACGTCCGTCCACCGTCAGCATGACGGCCAGTCTGGCGCGTCGAACCGGACCGCGGTGGGCCCGCCGGCGCTCCGAGCCTGACCCGCTCGGCAGGGGCCGACGGCCGCACCGGGACGGCATCGCCGAGGTCGACCCGCCGCCAAGCCGGGCTCAACCCAGCGCGGCTTGGCGGCAGGTCAGTTGGGGCGGCTGGGTCCGCACTGCTGGGTCGGCCAGACTGGCTCGATGCTCTCCCGACGATCGTTGCTCGCGGCCGGCGCCGGGGCGGTGGCGCTCGGCGCCTGCGGGAGCCGCTCGACCACCTCCGGCGCCGGCGGTGACGCCACCCGGGGCGGGCTCAACCTCCTGGTGGTCACCCCGGAGGCAGAGACGGGCAAGCCCACCCGGCTGGCCTTCGTGCTGCAGGACGATGCCAAGGAGTACCTCAGCCCGAAGTCGGTGACGCTGCAGTTCGGGCCGGCGCAGGACCGCTTTACCTCGCCGATCGTCGAGGCTCGGATCTTCAACGACGCCGGCCCGGCGCCGTCCTACGTCACCGTCGAGGCCGAGCTGGCCCCCAAGGGCACGGTGTGGGCCCAGGCCACCGTCGACGGCAAGAAGGCCACCGCCCCGATCGTGATCGTCGACGCCCGTCCCGGGCTGGGCGCAGGCCAGCCCGTCCCCCTGGTCCGGACCCCTTCGCCCGGCGACGCCGCCGGCGTCGAGGTGGTGTGCACCCGCTCGCCCGAGCCGTGCCCGTGGCACGACGTCAGCCTCGACCAGGCCCTGGGCCGGGGCCGTCCGCTGGCGGTGCTGGTGGCCACCCCCGCCTTCTGCCAGACGGTGACCTGCGGGCCCATGCTCGACGTGCTGCTGAAGGCGGCACCCCCGTTCGCCGACCGGGTCGGCTTCGTGCACCTCGAGGTCTACGCCGCCCGGCCGAGCGGCCCCGACGTCAGCCGCACTCCGCTCTCCCCGGCGGTCAAGGCCTTCGGCCTGGCCAGCGAGCCCAACCTGTTCCTGGTGGGCGCCGACGGCACCGTCCGGGATCGGATCGACGGCCTCTTCGGGACCACCGAGGCCACCCAGGCCCTGCAGCAGCTGGTCTGACCGGCCCGCGGCCCTAGGACGAGGCGGTGACCGCTGGGTCCGTCCCGGACCCGCAGCAGGAACCAGTGGAGCTGCGTCGGGTCAGGCTGACCGACCCGCTGGTGGAACCCCTCCTCCTCGGCCTGGCCGAGGAGTACGGCCGGCGCTACGGAACCTCGATCGGCGCCGGAGAGATGGCGACGACACCCGCCCACCAGTTCGAGGACCCCGATGGCGCCTTCCTCGTCCTCCTCCACGACGGCCGCACCGTGGCCGGGGGCGGGGTGCGGCGCCTGTCGTCGACCACCTGTGAGGTGAAGCGGATGTGGACGGCGCCCGACAGCCGGCGGAGGGGGCACGCCACGGCGGTCCTGCGGGCCCTGGAGGAGGCGGGCCGGGACCTCGGCTACCGCCGCATCCGGCTGGTGACCGGCCCGGCCCAGCCCGAGGCGATCGCCCTGTACGCGGGCCACGGCTACGCCCGGATCCCGGTGCTCGACTCGGACTGGGGCGCCCTGGCCTTCGAGGGCGACCTCGAGCCCCCGGCCGACGCTGGCTGAGGGCGTCTCCCGGGGGAGCGGCCCGGCCGGGCTAGGAGCATGCTGAAGTACTCGGCTCGGCTCGGCTGCGCCGCGAATCCTGACGTCGTCGCAGGTCAGGCCGTCGCGGGCGCAGCCGCCTCGCTCTCCTTCAGCACACTCCTAGGAGAAGCTGTTGCCGCAGCCGCAGGAGCGGCTGGCGTTGGGGTTGATCACGTTGAACCCGGCGCCCTGGAGCGTGTCCTTGTAGTCGAGGCTGGCGCCGGTCAGCATGGGGGCCGAGGCGGCGTCGATGACGATCTCGAACCCGTCGTAGGGGACGTGGATGTCGTCGGCGGCGAAGTCGGAGTCGAAGAACATCTCGTAGGAGAAGCCGGAGCAGCCGCCGGGTCGCACGGCGACGCGCAGGGCGAGGTTGGGGTCGCCCTCGGACTTGAGGAGCTCGGCAACCTTGGTCGCCGCGCCGTCGGTCAGGGTGAAGGGCTTGGTCTCGGTCGTGCTCACGGATTCGACGCTACGCCCTCGAGGATGTCTACGCGACACGGATCGCGATCCTCGAGCGTGCGGAAGGCAGTGACGGCGGCGCCGCCAGCAGCCTCGACGTAGCCCTCGACCATCCCCCGGTGCAGGTGGCACACGACAGAGGGGAAGGCGGCGGCCAGATCGGCGAAGGGGCAGCGGGTGAAGCCGATGGTGGTGGTGGCCCCGTCCGAGACGGCGGCGGGGTCGAAGCCGAGGTCGGCCAGCTCGGCCATCAGCCCGCTGAGGCACGAGGCGGCGAACGGGGCTTGCTCCTCGGCGGCGATGCGGCCCCGCTGGCGCCCGACGGCGGCAACCAGCTCGGCCCCGGGGGCTCCGGCGGCGGCGACGCCGGCCAGGAGGGTCGACAGCATCTTGAACCCGCTGGGCTCCAGGCCGAGCGAGGGCGCATCCGCGGTGGTGCTCCAGCGGTGCTGGGGCCGGCCCACGGTGCCCCGGCTCTCGGACTTCACCTCGACCAGGCCGGCCTCGCGCATCCGCTCGAGGTGGGGGCGGACGGTGTTGGGGTGCAGCTCGAGGGTGTCGGCCACCTCGGCGGTGGACAGCGGCACCTCGGAGCGGGCCAACTCGAGGTAGATGGCGTAGCGGGTGTTGTCGCCGAGCACCTTGAACACCTGGAGGCGCCGATCCACGAGGCCCAGGATAACCACGGCCGGCGCCGGTAGTATCTCGAGGGTGCCCGTGACCGCCGACGACGTCCTCGCCGCCCTGCGGGGCGTGATCGACCCCGAGCTCGGCGACGACGTCGTCTCGCTCGGCATGGTCCGCACCGTTGTCGTTGAACCGGACGGGCGTTCCGGGCACGTGGAGGTCGAGCTGGCCCTCACCACCGAGGGGTGCCCGCTGAAGGTGCAGCTGCGCAAGGACGTCGACGCCCGGGTCGGCGCCCTGCCCGGGGTGACCTCGGTAAAGACCACCTTCGGGGTGATGGACCGGGCCGAGAAGTCCAAGCTGATGGACCGGGCCCGGGCCAAGGCCCAGGAGGGGGCGCCGGCCACCGACATCCCCAGCACCTGCAAGGTGGTGGCCATCGCCTCGGGCAAGGGCGGGGTGGGCAAGTCGTCGATCACGGCCAACCTGGCCGCCGGCCTGGCCCTGCGGGGCCTGACCGTCGGGGTGCTGGACGCCGACATCTGGGGCTTCTCGATCCCTCGGATGCTGGGCATCGACGAGAAGCTCGAAGTGACGGGAACCGCCGAGTCGTGGACCATGGCGCCGGTCGAGATCCCGATCGGCCCGGGTCGGGTCAAGGTCGTGTCGATGGGGTTCCTGGCCGAGGACTCCGAGGCCATCATGTGGCGGGGCCTGATGCTGAACCGGGCCCTGCAGCACTTCGTGGAGGACGTCTCGTGGGGGTCGATGGACTACCTCCTCATCGACCTGCCGCCCGGCACCGGCGACATCCAGATGGGCCTGGCCCGGATGCTGCCCCGCAGCGAGGTCATCATCGTGACCACCCCGGCCCTGGCCGCCCAGACCGTGGCCGGCCGGGCCGCCGACATGGCCCGCAAGGGCCACCTCCGGGTGGCCGGCGTGATCGAGAACATGAGCGCCTTCGTCTGCGAGCACGGCACCAGCTACCCCCTGTTCGGCACCGGCGGCGGGGCCCGGCTGGCCGCCCAGGTGGGCGTTCCCCTGCTCGGCCAGGTGCCGATGGAGCCGTCGGTGGCCACCGGCGGCGATGTCGGCCGCCCGGTGGCGCTGGGCGAGGGGCCGGCGGCCGACGCCTTCCGTGAGCTGGCCCGGGTGGTGGCCGAGGAGGCGGTGCCGGTCGTCGAGGTCAGCGGCTGCTCGGCCGCCTCGATCCTCGCCTCGTTCTGAGGGCGATCTTGCCGTTTCTCCCGGTCGGCGGACGGGGAGGTTGCCAATGACCCCAGCCAAGGAGCGGCAGATGCTCGACCCCAAGATCGTGTTCCTCTTCTATGCCGCCGCGGTGGTCTGCTTCGTCCTGGCCGCCGCCGGCAGCGTGGGCACCAGCCGCGGCGCGCTCAGCCGCGTGTCCCTGGTCCCCCTCGGCCTGGCCCTGTTCGTCTTCCCCCAGATGTGGAACATCGGGGCGGCCGCCTTCTGACGCCGCCGGCCCCGAGCGGCCTTTCGGAGCGGAACGGCTGAGTAGGTTCGCGCTCGCCATGACCCGACCCCGCGTGCCCGTCACCGTCCTCACCGGCTTCCTGGGGGCGGGCAAGACGACGCTGCTCAACCACATCCTCAGCGAGAACCACGGCCGGAAGATCGCCGTCATCGAGA
>JBBPYZ010000141.1:0-5884 GCA_038199465.1 Acidimicrobiales bacterium
AGCTGCAGCGACTCGGCCCGGGTGACGTCGGTTCGGGCCCGCAGCCAGCAGGCGAAGGAGTAGGCACCGTCCAGCGCCCAGGCCTCGGAGGCGTCGAACGCCGCCACCCGATCGACGAGGGCGGCCTGCACCTGGTCGGCCAGCTCGACCAGCGCCACGATCTCGTCACCAGGCCCGCCGGCCGAGCTGAGCACCCCTTCCAGCGCCGTCGAACCACTCGAACACATGTTCGTATCATACCCACCCCTGCCCTGAAAGCCAAGGGGAAAAGGGGAAAGATCTGTTGGGGATCAGGGCCTCCGCCAGACGACGCTGACGCCACGGGAACGTTTCTGTTCATGCGATGGTGATGGTTGCGGTCGATGGGTGCTCGGGCCATCCGATGGGGGCCACGAGCTCCTCGCGAGAGGCCACGCACGATGCCCTACCCGGCCACGATCTCGACCAAGGGTGCGAGCAGGATCACCCGTCCTGGAAGAGCGGCAGCTGAACGGCGGCCTCCGGCGGACGGGCCGACTTCTCCTGCCGCCCGGGGCCCAGGCCCTGACTCTTCGGCCCGGTGACGAAGCGGGAGCGCCGGCCCGGGGTGCTGGCACCACGTTGGCGGGCCACCAGGCCCCGCACCCGGGCGGCCAGCTCCTGCTGCTCCGACTTGGGCAGGTAGGCCCGTCCGTCGTAGCGGGCGGCGAGCGGCTCGACCTCATCCGGGTGGGTCTCGGCCAGCCGTTCGAAGAACACCTCCTTCGTTCCAGGCTTGAGGTGGAGGCCGACGCTCGACACGCCGACGGCGCCGGCCGCCACCACCGCCTGCACGACCTCGTTCAGCTGCTCCTCGCCGTCGGAGAGCCCCGGGATGATCGGGGCCACCAGCACCCCGCAGGGCACGCCGGCCTCGTTCAGGCGGCGGACGGCCTCGACCCGACGCTGCGGGTGGGGCGTGCCCGGCTCGGTGGCCCGCCACACCTCCTCGTCGAGGGTGCCGATCGACAGGTTCACCCGCACGTCGGTGACCGCGGCGGCCGCCTGCAGCAGGTCGAGGTCCCGCAGCACCAGCGTCGACTTGGTGAGCAGGCTGAACGGGTTGGCCCGCTCGACCAGGGCACCCAGGATGCCCTGGTACAGGTGGTACTTGCCCTCGCAGCGCTGGTAGGGGTCGGTGTTGGTGCCCATGGCGATGTGGTGGCCGCCCCAGCGCGGGCTGGCCAGCTCGGCCCGCACCCGCTCGACCGCGTTCACCTTCACCACGATCCTGCGGTCGAAGTCCTCGCCGATCCCGAGGTCGAGGTAGGCGTGGGTCGGACGGGCGAAGCAGTACGAGCAGGCGTGGCTGCACCCCCGGTAGGCGTTGATCGTCCACTCGAACGGCATGCGGCTGCCCCCGGCCACCCGGTTGATGACGGTGCGGGCGTTCACGTGGAGGAACTCCATGCCCCGAAACTCGCCCGACCCGACGTGACGCTCGACCAGGTCCTCGTCGGCGAACAGGGCCTGCTGGGTCTCCTCGGCCTCGATCCGCCACCTCACGTCGCTCATGCTATCGAACGCGCGTTCGATACCTCGGCGCCGGGCCAGTCAGGCGCACCGGCCAGGGCTAGGGGGCGAACGGCAGAGGAGCGGCGCTGCGCTTGGTCCGGGCGATGACACGATGCCCGATGACCACCGCCAGCGCCGCCACCGGGGCCACGACCCAGGGTGGTGCACCGAGATCCAGTGCGGTGACGATGACGAAGCCGTCGAAGAGCGAGATGAGGATGAAGCCGATGTCGTCAACCGATCCTGCGGTGGAGGACGAGCAGCCGGCCGTCGCCGCCGAGCGCGCCCGGTGGAGCATGTACAGGCCCAGGCCGACGAGACCGGAGAAGGTCAGCTGCGCGGCCCCCGGGAGATCGGTCCAGTGGGCCGCCACGGCGCCGGCCATGAAAACGACCATGGCCACGAGGAGCCACAGCAGCAGCGGGAGGAGCCAGAGGTGCTTGCGCCGCCGCTGCGGTTGGAGGGCGGCGATGCCGACGACGAAGGCCGCCACGCCGGCTGCAGCGTGCAGGACGATCATCACGAGCCACATGCTGGGCGCCTCCCTCTCATCGTCTTGACCCGAGCCGTCGCTGCGCACCCGCCCGGTTATGGATAGTGCTACAATCCGTAGTCGATAGTTGCACTATCCAACAGTGATGTCAAGGGGGTTCGGCAAGGTGAAGATGTCGGAGCTCAGCGCCTTCACCGGCCTGACGGTCCCCACCATCAAGTACTACCTGCGGGAAGGGCTCGTCTCCGCGGGCGCACGCACGGCGGTGAACCAGGCCGACTACGGCGAGGACCACGTCCACCGGCTCCGGCTCATCCGGGCGCTGGTCGAGGTGGGAGATCTTCCGATCGCCACGGTCGGCGCTGTTCTCGCGGCCCTCGACGATGCATCCCGATCGACCCATGACGTGCTCGGCGTCGTCCACCACGCCCTGGCCCTCGGTGGCGCCCGCGCTCACCCGTCGGCCGACGCGGACGAAGCGGTGGCCGAGATCGAGCACTTCATCGCCGGGCTCGGCTGGCAGGTGGCGCCTGAGGCTCCCTCCCTGCGCGAGCTCGCCCGCATCCTGGTCACACTTCGTCGGTTGGGGTGGGACGTGACGGCGGAGGTCTTCAGGCGGTACGCCGACGCCGCCGATGCGCTTGCATCGTGGGAACTCGAGCAGACTGACCGCGGCGGCCCTCGCACCGAGGTGGTTGAAGGAGCGGTCGTGGGGACCGTCCTCTTCGAGGGCGCGCTCGTGGCCCTGCGCCGGCTGGCGGAGGAGCACCACTCGGCTTCCCACTTCGCCCCGCGTGAGCAACGCCGTCGCAGGGAGCCGGCCGGATGACCTCGCCCTCGGTCCGACTCGGCGGTGACGGCATCGCCCGCTGCTGGTGGTGCGGCGACGATCCCACCTACGTCGCCTACCACGACCACGAGTGGGGACGCCCGCTGCACGACGACCGGCAGCTGTACGGGCTGCTCGTGCTCGAGGGGTTTCAGGCCGGGCTGTCTTGGATCACCATCCTGCGCAAGCGCCCGGCGTTCGAGCGGGCCTTTGCCGGCTTCGACCCCGAGGTGGTGGCCTCCTACGGCCCGGCCGAGCTCGACCGGCTGCTGGGCGACGCCGCCATCGTGCGCCACCGGGGCAAGTGCGAGGCGGCCATCGCCAACGCCCAGGCCACCCTGCGCCTGTGGGAGGCCGGCGAGAGCATCGACGGCCTGTGCCGCTCGTTCGCCCCGCCGCCCCGACCCCGCCGCCTGCGGGCCGAGGACGACTACCCGGCGCTCACCCCGGCCTCCACCGCCCTGGCCAAGGACCTGCGCCGCCGGGGGTTCCGCTTCATCGGCCCCACCGTGGCCTACGCCCACCTCCAGTCGGCCGGCTTCGTCGACGACCACCTCGAGGGCTGCTGGGTGCCCGATCCCCCGCCGCCCCGCGCCGCCACCATCCGCGCATCCTCCTGATCCTGCGCCCGGACAACTGCCCGGACACAACCAGGCGGCCCGACGTCATCAACTGCCCGGGCAGCAATGGAGGGGGTTCCGCCGGCGCCTGGGGCTTCCGGCAGGTGGAGCGGCCGGGTCCCCACTGCCGTGGCCGATTCTGGCTAGCCGAAGGTGTCGCACCGTGCGACGATCAGCTTCGTGCCCACCGCCGCCGCCGATCACGAGGCCCGGTACCGGGCCGTGCAGGCTCGGGACGCCCGGTTCGACGGGCGGTTCTGCACCGCGGTGGTGACGACCGGGATCTACTGCCGGCCCTCGTGCCCGGCCCGCACGCCCAGGCCCACGAGCGTCCGCTTCTACTCCTGTGCGGCCGCGGCCGAGGAGGCCGGGTTCCGGGCCTGCAAGCGGTGCCGGCCCGAGGCGGCGCCCGGGGATCCGGGTTGGGACCGGCGGGCCGATCTGGTGGGCCGGGCCGTCCGTCTCATCGCCGATGGCACCGTCGGCGACGGCGGGGTGTCGGGCCTGGCCAGACGTCTCGTCGTCGGCGAGCGCCACCTGCGCCGGCTGTTCATCCAGGAGATCGGCACGGGCCCCCTGCAGGTGGCATCGACGCGCCGGCTGGCTCTGGCCCGCCTCCTGCTCGACCAGACCGACCTTCCCGTCACCGAGGTCGCCTTCGCCGCCGGTTTCACCAGCATCCGCCGCTTCAACGACGCCATGGCCCGGGCCTACGGATCGCCGCCGTCGGTATTGCGGGAGCGGCGCCGGCCGGCCCCCAGGGCCCGGCAAGCCCAGCCCAGCAGGACGGGCCCGGAGCCGGAGGCTCGCAGGCCCGGGAGGGTCCCGACCCGTGCGGCGGGGCCGAGCGGAAACGGCCCGGTCCCGGCGGCCGATGAGGCCGGGGCGGGTTCCGCCGGGGCGCCCACGCTCGCCGGACGCGACGGGGCCCGAGCCGCCCACGCCAGCGGAGAGCACGCCCCGCTCCGCCTGCGCCTCCCGGCCCGGCCGCCCTTCGCCGGCTCCGCCGTACTCGCCTTTTTGACCGCCCACGTCACCCCCGGTGTCGAGCAGGTGGCCGGCGGCACGTACCGGTGCACCGTCGAGGGTGGTGTCCTGGCCGCCACGCCCGACGCCACGGGGCTCACCGTCGAGCTTCGCCTCGACGACGTGCGCCGCGTCGGGCCCCTGGTGGGGGCGGCCCGCCGGCTGTTCGACCTCGACGGCGATCCGGCGGCGGTGGCCGAGGTACTGGGCGAAGACCCGCTCCTGGCCCCGGCTCTGGCGGCCACCCCGGGGATCCGGGTCCCGGGTGCCGTCGACGGTTTCGAGGCGGCGGTGCGGACGGTGCTCGGCCAGCAGGTGTCGGTGGCCGGCGCCACCACACTGGCCGGCCGCCTGGTGCGGGCCTGCGGCACGCCGCTGGATCTGGCCGACGGGGGACTGACCCACCATTCCCCGACGCCCGAGGGCTTGGCCGCCGCCGACCTGACGGGGCTTGGCCTGACCACGGCCCGGGCGGCAACCGTCGGGGCCCTGGCCGCCGCCGTCGCCGGTGGACGGATCGACCTGTCCCCCGCCGCCGACCGCGACGAGACGATCGCCCGGCTGCTCGCCCTCCCCGGCATCGGGCCGTGGACGGCCGCCCTGATCGCGGCACGGGCCCTGGGCGACCCCGACACCCTCCCCGCCTCCGACCTGGCCCTGCGCCGGGCCACCGGCCTCGACACCCGGGCCCTCCTAGCCCAGGCCGAGACCTGGCGGCCCTGGCGCAGCTACGCCACCTTCGCCCTCTGGGCGGCCTGGACCACCCACAAGGAGAACCGATGAACCTGCCGCTTCTGGCCGCCACCCACCTCACCCCCGCCGGACCCGTCACCCTCATCACCGGCCCCGAGGGTGTCTGCGCCGCCGGCTTCACCGCTGACCTGGCCCTGGTCGCAAACCTGCGCGGCCCCTCTCATCGCCAGGCCGAGGTGCGGCTGGTCGACGACGCCGGCGACGCCTCCAAGGCCGTGCAGGCCTGGGCCGAGGGCGATGTCGAGGCCCCCCTCTCCGTTCCCGTGGCCCTGGAGGGCACCGCCTTCCAGCAGGCGGTCTGGGCCGCGCTGCGCACCATCGCCGCCGGCCGGCCGCTCACCTACACCGGCCTGGCCGCCGCCGCCGGCAGGCCCGCCGCCGTGCGGGCGGCTGGACGGGGTTGCGCCACCAACCGGGTCTCGCTGTTCGTGCCCTGCCACCGGGTCATCCCGACTTCGGGGGGACCCGGTGGCTTCCTGTGGGGCCCGGATGTGAAGTCGGGGGGGGGGGGGCCCCCCCGCGGGGCCCCCCCGCCCCCCGCCAAGGCCCCACACAATACAACGCCACCCGCGCAGGGGGGGGGGGCGGGGGGCCCCCCCCGCCCCCCGCCGCCCCCGCCCCGCGGGGGGG
>JBBPYZ010000142.1:0-13390 GCA_038199465.1 Acidimicrobiales bacterium
GGGAACCCGATGGTGGCCGCCATGCGCTCAAAGGCGCAGTTCACCGAGCCGGCCGTGGCCGCGGCCATGGTCATGGTGCCGCCGCCCACCCCGTCGCCGGCGTTGTTGATGATGATGTCCTTGTTCGGCACCGCTCGGCGGGTTCGCTTGGTCTTGTACTCCCTGGCGTAGCACGGCCCGCTGCCGTCGACGGTGGAGCCCGGACCGTAGCCCGCCTCGAGGGCGGCGAGCAGCGTGAACAGCTTGAAGGTGGACCCGGGCTGGCGGTAGCCCTGGGTGGCGATGTCGAACTTGTTCTCCTCGGAGAAGCCGGGGCCCCCCACCACGGCCCGCACGGCGCCATCGGACGGATCCAGCGTGACCAGGGCGGCGGTGGCCCCCATCGTATTCGAGCGGCCGGGGGGCGGCACCCCGGCCTTGGTGGTCTCCTCGGCCAGCTGCTGGGCCCGGGGGTCGAAGGTCGTGTAGATCCTCAGGCCGCCCCGGAACACCGTGTCGTAGCGGTCCACGGGGGTCTCGCCCAGGCGGGGGTCGTCGAGCAGCCGCTGCTTCATGGCCTCGAGGAAGTAGCCCTGCCGCTCCTGGGGCTTGTTGGGCGCCGCCGGCAGCGGGGCCTCCTTCAGCTTGGCGGCCTCGCCGGCCGACAGGTGGCCCCGCCCGACCATCTGCGACAGGGCGGTGGCCCGCCGGGACCTGGCCTGCTCGGGGTTGCGGAACGGGTCGTTGGCCAGCGGGTTGCGGATCAGCCCGGCCAGCAGCGCCGCCTGCCCGGGGCCGATCTCGGCCAACGGGATGTTGAAGTAGGTCTCGGCGGCCGCCCCCACGCCGTAGGCGCCGTTTCCGAAGTAGACGAGGTTCAGGTAGTGCTCGAGGATCTGATCCTTGGTCATCTCCTTCTCGAGACGGGTGGCGATCACCGCCTCCTTCACCTTGCGGTCGACCGACCGCTCGTTGGTGAGCAGCGTCTTCTTCACCAGCTGCTGGGTGATGGTGGAGCCGCCCTGGCGGATGGCGCCGGCGTCGGCGTTGGTGAGCACGGCCCGGGCCGTGCTCTTCAGGTCAAAGCCGTCGTGCTCGTAGAAGTTGGCGTCCTCGACGTCGAGGATGGCGTCGCGCATCACTGCGGGCACCGCCGCCAGCACCACCGGCTTGCGGTACTCCTCGGCCGTCAGGACGGTGAGGAAGGCGCCGTCGCGGTCATAGACCTGCGACGGCTGGCTCAGCTCGGTCAGCTCGCCCAGCTTGGAGGCCTTGGCCAGCCACAGGTCGGAGGTGACCTGTCGATAGGGGATCGACAGCGCCCCGAGCCCGGCGGCCAACAGCACCGAGGCCACGCCGACGACCAGGAGGAATCGGACGAGCGGGCGCATGGCGAAGCCGAAGGTTACCGGTCAGGTCCCCTGGCCTGCGGTCACGGCCGAGGCCGCGGCGGTAGCCTCCCGGCTCGTGGTCGAGGGGTTTGCCGGCGTCGACCTGGCCGCCTTCGGGCTGCGGGCCGGCGAGGCCGTCCGCTTCCGCCGGGCGGCCTGCGGCCGCTGGCGCCGGGGCCGCCTCGAGCGCATCGAGCGCGACGGCAGCATCGGCGTGCGCGACGACGACGGCGCCGCCCGCGCTCTTCCGGCCGGGTTGGTCGAGGTTGCCGTCGCCGGGCCCAAGGGCGGCGCGCGGTGGGAGCCCCTGGCCGAGCGCATGACCCGTGGCGATCAGCTCGAGCTCTTCTAGCCCTCAGACGAGCCCGAGGCCGGCCCTGACCTCGGCGAGGGCCGCCTCCAGCTGGCCCACCCGGTCCTCGAGGTCGGCCAGCCGGTCGTCCCGCCTCGGCGGCACCAGCGGCCGCTCCACCTCGTCCACGTCCTGGGGCGCCCCGCACAGCAGGTGGGCCCATCGCAGCTCCTTCTGGCCCAGCCGGCGGGGCAGGCGGGTGGCCAGCGCCTCGGGCCGGTCGGCCAGCGCCTCGAGGGCCCGTTGGACATCGTCCAGGTGGGCGAAGCCGTGGAGCCGGTCGGACCGCGACTTCAGCTCGCCCGGCGTCTGCGGGCCCCGCAGGGCCAGGAGGCACAGCACGGCCACCTCGGGCCGGCCCAGCTCGAGGGCCTCCGGCAGGGCGTGGCGGTACTTCTCGCTGCGACCGCCGTGGGAGGGGTGGACGAAGCGCACCAAGCCCCGCTCCTTCAGCCTGACCACGGCCTCCTCGACCTCTGAATGCTCGAGCTGCAGCACCGGGGCCCGGCCGGTCGACTGGTTGCACGCAGCCGCCAGGGCGTTGCGGGTCAGCGGGTAGGTGTCGGGGGTCGTCGCCTCCTTCTCGAGGAGGCTGGCCACCACCCGCACCTCGACGGGGCTGAGGTCGAGGGTCACCTCGGTAGTCCACCACGTCGGCCCTGCCCCCACCGCCACCGGGCAGATCTGCGTGCTCTCGCCCGATTTGCGCGCCCAAGCCCTGGCGCCCGGCCCGTCGACGGGCTAGGTTTCGCAGCGATGTATGAAGTCGGTTTTGCCCACCGAGCGGAACGGGTAGTGGCGGCACCATGACCCTGACCGAACCCTCGCCAACGGCGCCCCCGACGGGGGTGGTCGTGGTGGAAGGCAGGATCCAGGGTCCCCTGGCGGCCCGGATGGAGGCCGAGTTGCGGGGCCGGATCGAGGTCGGCACCCAGGTGCTGGTGGTCGATGTGGCCAAAGCCCAGTTCATCGGGCCGAGCGGGCTCGCCGTGCTCGCCGATGCCGCCCGGCGGTTGCAGGAGGAGCGCTCGGGCTCGCTGGTGCTGCGCCACGCCGCCGCTCCCCTGCTGCGCGAGCTGCGGCTCCTGCGCCTCGACCACGTCTTCGAGCTGGAGACCTGACCGCACGGGGATCCGCGCGGCCAGCCCCCATCCTGGCGAGGATGGGGCGTTGGCTGCCCACCACCACCACCACCACCACGTCGAGGATGACGATCCTCGCAGCCGGGCCGCCGATCGGGCCGTCCGCCGCCTCCTGCTGCTCATCATCACGCCGCTCGCCATCGGCACTCTGGTGGGGCTGGTCCTGCTGTGGCCCGGGCGTGACCCTGAGGTGCCGCCCGAGGTCGGCCGACCCGCCACCGCGGTGAAGGCGGTGGTCGAGCGGTCCACCTTCGGCGCCTGCCCGCCCGAGCAGGGAGGGGCCGAATCGGCCTGCCAGGTCGTGGGCCTCCGCCTGAAGAGCGGGCCGGACGCCGGGCTGCCCACCGAGCTCGTCTTCAACGTCCTGGCCAACCCGGGCATCCCCACCCTCGGCCAGGGCGACCGCATCGTGGTCCAGGCCTCGGGGCCGGACTCCTACGACTTCGTCGACTTCCAGCGCGGGCGCCCGCTGCTGCTGCTGGCCGTGGCCTTCTCGGTGCTGGTGGTGGCGCTGGCCCGGTGGAAGGGCGTGGCCGCCCTGGTGGGCCTGGTCGCCACCCTGGCCGTGCTGGCCAAGTTCGTCCTGCCGGCCATCCGGGACGGCAAGGACCCGCTGGCGGTGTCCATCGTGGGCGCCTCGGTCACCATGTTCATCGTCTTCTACCTGGCCCACGGCATCACCGTCCGCTCCTCCACCGCGCTGGTGGGCACGCTCCTCAGCCTCCTGGTCACCGGCGTGCTGGCCACCTGGGCCACCTCGGCGTCACGGCTCACCGGAGCCGGCACCGAGGAGGCGCTCACCCTCACGGCGCTGGCCGGCCAGGTCGACCTGCGGGGGCTGCTCCTCGGCGGCATCATCATCGGCGGGCTCGGGGTGCTGAACGACGTCACCATCACCCAGGCCTCGACGGTGTGGCAGCTGCACCTGGCCGACCCGACGCTGAAGCCGGGCCAGCTCTACCGCCAGGGGATGCAGGTCGGCCGCGACCACATCGGCGCCACCGTCGACACGCTGATCCTGGCCTACGCCGGCGCCTCCCTGCCCCTGCTCATCTTCTTCTCGCTGGCCGACCGCTCCTTCGGCGACGTGATCACGAGCAGCCTGGTGGCCGAGGAGGTGGTGCGCAGCCTGGTGGGGGCGATCGGGCTGGTGCTGTCGGTGCCGATCACCACCGGGCTGGCCGCCATCGCCGCCGCCCAGGCCCCGGTCGACCGGCCGGGTGCCACCCCGCCGGCCGCCGGCCGGGCCCGGGCCGCCGCCACCAGGCTGCTGCGCCCGCGCTCGGCCGACCCCTGGGCCGAGCGGTAGCGGCGGCCCGCCGCTTAGGTTTGGCCCATGGCTGATGACACCGAGCTCACCGAAGCGGTCTGCCCCACCTGCAAGGTGGGGGTCGACATGACCGAGCAGGGCGGGCCCTTCGGCACCGACACCTACACCTGCAGCTCATGCGGGTCGAGCTACAGGTACCGCACCCCGCCGGACGCCGACTGGACTCCGCCCCGCACGAATTAGGGGGCGGGTCAGCTGACCTC
Source organism: Acidimicrobiales bacterium (assembly GCA_038199465.1). Classification (GTDB taxonomy): domain Bacteria; phylum Actinomycetota; class Acidimicrobiia; order Acidimicrobiales; family JAUJNH01; genus JAUJNH01. The sequence goes on from JBBPYZ010000142.1 coordinate 4,398, forward strand.
GCGCAGCCTGCCCGACTCGACGTCGTAGACGAAGCCGCGGATGCCGGTGGTCTTCGGGATGAACGGGTTCGCCTTGATGCGGGCGATGTTCTGCTTGACGTCGACGTCGAGGTCGGCGAACGACTCGGCCGCCCACGCCGGCTTCTGGCCGGTCTCGTCCAAGATCTGCTGCTTGAACTCGTCGTCTCTGAAGGTCAGCATGCCGCAGTCGGTGTGGTGGATGAGAATGATCTCCTCGGTGCCGAGCAGGCGCTGGCTGATGGCCAGGCTGCGGATGGCGTCGTCGGTGACGATGCCGCCGGCGTTGCGGATCACGTGGGCGTCGCCCTCCTCCAGGCCCAGGGCCCGGGCCACGTCGAGGCGGGCGTCCATGCAGGCCACCACGGCCACCTTCTTGCCCGGGGGCATCGGCAGCTCGCCCTTGGCGAAGGATGCGGCGTAGCTCTCGTTGCGCTTCACAAGATCGTCGGTGGTGGTCATGGGCGAAAGTTGACCATACAGGTCAGGTTTTGCGCCAGCTCGGGGTGCGAAGTGGGCCCGGTCGGCGTCGAGGGCGGCCACGAAGGCCTCGGCCCGGGCCCGGTGCCGCTGCTTGCGGCCGGGCACGGTGCCGAGGCGTACCACCCGCTGGTCGACCAGCCGGGCGCTGATCAGGGTGCCGGCCCGGTTCGGGGTGGGGCGCAGCTCGACCCGGGCCAGCCGGTCCCACGGCACCTCGTCGGAGTCGACGGCCCGCACGACCCGCAGGCCCCGTGGACTGGTCTCAACGCGGCTGCGCCACACCCGCCAGCCGCCGTAGCCCATCATGGCCACCGCAGGGATGACGAACCACAGCCACTCGTCGGGGGTGGCCCGGCGGTTGGTGTTGTAGTCGGGCTGGGTGATCTGCTGGAAGCTGACGGCGAAGGCGCCGAGGATCCCGGCGATGATCCAAGGGCGCAGCCTGGGCACCTTGTGGACCCGCACGGACCGGTCGGTCGGCACGTCCTGGTCCAGCTCGCCGCGGTCTGGCATCGGGGTCACAGGCTACCGCCGGCCCTCACCGGCGCTGGCACCACCCCGAGGTCGGGGCCTGCTCGACCGGGGCGGCGAGGAGCTCCAGCAGGTCGCCGTCGTCGAGGATGGCGCCGAAGCGGTAGGGCTCCTCCTGGCGGAAGTAGGCCAGCCCGGGCGCGCCGCTCGGATCGACCCACTGCACCTCCCACACGCCACGGGAGGTGGCCTCCATGTCGATCACCTGGCGAGGCGGGCGGCGACGGGGGCAGGCGTCGAGGCGGGCCACGAAGCCCTCACGCCCGACCGACGCTTTGAAGGAGTCCTCGGCCAGGTCCCACAGGGTGCCGTGGTCGCCGGTGCGCTCGGCCTCGAGCAGCCGGTGGGCCAGTGGTCCGAGGACCTGCCGCTGGCGGCTCCCGTCGGGCGACGGGGACGACAGCCCGATGACGGCCAGGAGCACCACCACCACGGCGACCGCGGCGGCGGCGGCCACCAGCCGGGGCGGGACCTTGTGGACAGGGTCGTCCTCGATGTCGCCCCAGGAGCCGGCGACGGCGGCCGCTCCGCCGGTTGAGGCCGTGCGGGGCGCCTGGACGACCGGGGTCGGGAGCGGTTCGGGGTCGGGCCCCGACCGCCGGCGGGGCCCGCCGGTCGACCCGCTCGGCTCGGGTCCTAGGCCGGCCTTGCGGGCATCCTTCAGCACCCGGTAGGCCTCGTTCACCTCCTCGAACCGCTGGCGCACCGCCTCCTGCTCGTCGACCGGGGCGTCGAGCCACCGGTCCGGGTGGGCCCGGGAGGCCAGCCGGCGGTGGACGGCATCCACCCGCTCGGGCTCCGCCCGCGGGGCAAGCCCGAGCACGTCGTAGGCGTCGTCCTCGCTCAGCAGGGCCTCCACCGCATCTCGGCGCTGCAGTGTAGGGAGGGAACGCCCGCTGCCGGCCTCGTAGGCTGGCCCGATGGCCGCCGAGACCTCACCGGCCCCTGAAGGGGGATCAGCGACGCCGGCGGGCTGGTACCCCAACCCCGCCAAGCCGGGCCTGCGGTGGTGGGACGGCACGACCTGGACAGCCGACGAGGTGGAGGCTCCCGGTCTCACCTGCCTGGTGTGCCAGTTCACGGCGTTCGACCAGACCCAGTACATGCTGAACACCCAGGGGATGACGTTGCTGGGCTGGGACGGCTTCAACCGCCAGGCCAACTGCATGGTGTGCCGGCGCTGCGGGTTCATCCACTGGTTCGCACCCGCTCCCCCGGCGCACCGCTGAGGGCGACGCCCGGTCCGGCGAGATCCTCCTTTTCAGCCGACCTGACACGGAAAGAAATCAGCCCTCATCTTCGTTGTCACAGTGGACAGGAGACTGATGCACATGGGAACCGAGCGCACCGACACCGAGCGCACCGACACCGACCGCACCGAGCAGCTGGCCCTTCTGCCTGATGAGGCGCTGGCCGGCGGCCGCCGCGCCCCCTGGCGGCTGGACGACGCCACCCGCACCCGGGGCCGCCAGGGCGTCGCCACCGCCCGCCACGCCCTGGTCGAGGCCGCCGCCCGTCGGGCCGCCGCCCGCCCGGGTCACAGCCAGGCCGCCTGACCCAGCCACCCAACCCCCCGGGAGTCGTGGCATGCTGCATCCCGTGTGGTCCATAGCACGCCTCTCAGCGCTCCTCGTTGCGTTCGCCCTCCTGGGTTCGGCCTGCAGAACGGCCTCGAGCCCGGACGTCGCCGGCCCGGGCCTGGCCACCGTCGAGCGGGTCGTCGACGGCGACACCGTCGCGGTACGCCTTGCTGGCCGCACCGAGCGCGTGCGCCTTCTCGGGATCGACACCCCCGAATCGGTCAAGGCCAACACGCCGGTCGAGTGCTTCGCCAAGGAGGCGTCGGACCGCCTGCACGGCCTGCTGCCCTCCGAGGTCACCGTGCGCCTGGTGCGTGACGTCGAGGAGCGCGACCGCTACGGCCGCCTTCTAGCCTATGTGTACCGCCAGCCCGACGACCTGTTCGTCAACCTCGACCTGGTGCGCGGCGGCTACGCCCAGCTGCTCAGCTACCCGCCCAACCTGGCCCACGTCGACGAGCTGCGCCGGGCCGCCGGCGACGCCCGCCGGGCTGGCCGGGGCTTGTGGGGCTCCTGCCCCGCCGCCGCTAGCCTGCCGCCGTGACCGACCTGTGGCCGTCGCCGGCCAGCCCGCTCGCCGAGCGGCTGGGCCACCAGCCCGGCGGGCCGGTGCTGGTGGTCACCGCCGACGACCTCGGCACCAGCCAGTCCGCCACCGCCGGCTGCTTCGACGCCCTGCGCCGGGGCCTGGCCTCGAGCGCCGGCCTCTCGGTGCCCTGCCCCTGGGCCCGGGCCGCCGCCGGCGGCTATCGGGGCGAGGACGTGGGCGTGCACCTGGTGGTCAACGCCGAGCTCGACGCCGTGCGGTGGGGGCCCATCACCCACGCCCCGTCTCTGCTCGACGGCGACGGCGGCTTCCCCCGCACGGTCGAGGACCTGTGGGACCACGCCGACGTCGATGAGGTCCGCCGCGAGGTGCGGGCGCAGCTCGAGCGGGCTGTGCTGTGGGGCTTCGACGTCACCCACCTGTCGGTCCACCTCGACGCCCTGCTTCTGCGCCCGGAGTTCTTCGACGTCGTCCTCGAGCTGGCCAAGGGCGAGCGCCTCCCCCTCCGCCTCCCCCCCGATCACACCTTGGACCTGGTGGGGTTCCCCTTGCGCCAGCTGTGCGCTGACGCGCGGGTCGTGGCCCCGGACCGGGTGCTGCGCTCCCGTCCGGGCCGGCCCGCCCGGGTGCTGCTCGAGCGGTTCCTGATGGAGCCGCCGCCGGGCATCACCGAGCTGGTGGTGCGGCCGGCGATCGACACCCCTGAGCTTCGGGCCATGGAGCCGGGCTGGGCCGAGCGGGTCGACGACCACGACCTGGTGACCACCGATGCGGCGGTCGCCGGCCTCCTGGCCCGGGCCAAGGTCGCGGTCACCGGCTACCGGGCGCTCCGCGAGGCCATGCGGGCCTGATCGGGGCCGGTGGGGCCGTCCAGCTCAGGGCTGCACCAGGCCGTAGCCGACGGCCTGGTTCTGGGGCGTCACCGCTCCGGGGGCCTGCTCGACGGTCAGGGCCAGGGCGTCGGTGTCCTCGGGGACCTTGAAGCTCAGGACGTCGATGTCCTGGCCGGGCATGCCGAGCGACAGCTTCTGGCCCCCCGTCACCGCCCACAGCTGGTAGGTGCGATCTCTCGGCAGGCTGGGCGCCCCCTTGTCGAGCAGGTAGCCGTCGCCGCTGGCCAGGATCACCGCGTCGGCGATCGGCCGGCGGTCGGGGGTGACCAGATGGACCTGGCGGGCCCCGTCGGCCAGAGCGGCAGCAGCGGCCTCGCCCAGGAGGCGCGAGCGGGAGGAGTCGGTGATCAACGCCTGGACGGCGCTGTCTATCTGGTCGTCCTGACTGCGGAGCGTGCGCTGGACCTGCAGCCCGCCGGCTCCCAAGGCGACGACGACCGCGGCTGCCGCGACCAGCTGGGCTATCCGGGGGCCCCGACGGCGGGGCAGCTCGTAGGCGGAGGAGGCGGCCTGACGGGCCCTCATGAGGAGGGCTGGGGCGGCGGGGGCAGGGGGAGCCCCCTCGAGCGTGGCGGCCAGCCGGTCCCACATGCCCTCGGGTGCGCTGGTGCCGGCGTAGGCCAGCAGGGAGGCGACCTCTCGGTGCTCGCGGACCTCGTTGCGGCAGCGGGGGCAGGTGGCGAGGTGGGCCTCGACGAGGAGCGCCTCTGCGGGGTCGACGGCATCGAGGGCAAAGGCGCCCAGCAGCTCCTGGATCTCGTGGTGGGTGGCGCTCACGGTGCACCGATCCCGGCCGCGGCGAGCGAGCCCCGCATGCGCCGCAGGCCCGAGCGGATGCGCGACTTGACCGTGCCCTCGGGGGCGCCGAGCAGCTCGGCGACCTCACGGTAGGAGTGACCCCCGAAGTAGGCGAGCTCGATGGCCCGGCGCTCGTCGACCGGCAGGTCGGACACCGCCTCCTTCACATGGTCGGCGACGGCCAGGTCCCAGACCTCGTGCTCGATGTCGTACCCGGCCTCGGCCGTCCCCCTGGCGTCCTTCTCCTCCCGCCGCTTGCGGGAGATGTCCGAGCGGAGGATGTCGACGGCCCGCCCGTGGGACTGGGCCAGCAGGAACGAGCGGAGGCTGCCCCGGTCGGGGTCGAAGCGGTCAGGCGAGTTCCACAACCGCAGGAAGATCTCCTGCACGACCTCCTCGGCGGCGGTGTCGTCGTAGAGCACCCGGCGGGCGAGGGCGTGCACGGCGCCGGCGTGGCGGCGGAACGCCTCGGCCAGCGCGTCCTGCCGCCAGCGGCCGATCGCCACCACCAGGGCGGCGTCCCCCATCTCCCGCAGGATAGTGTTCGGCATGTGCTCGTCCTTCGTGGCGGGGAGGGGAGGCGGATGACGTCCGGCACCCGGGACGGGGCCGCCGGTCAGGCCCGGTTCATCTGTGGACGGCACCGCTCCGTAGAGTGATCGTATGGCCCTGAAGCGCTCCCTCCGATCCGCAGCCGCCGCCGGCTTCCTCCTTGTCGCCCTCGGCGGGTGCGGGAGCGACAGCAAGCCCGAGGCCGCCGACTCGGCCACCAACTCGGCCGGCGGCGACAGCAGCGCGACCACGGACCAGATAGAGGTGGAGGACTTCGCCTTCAAGCCCGAGCAGGCGACGGTGAAGGTGGGCACCAAGGTCACCTGGACCTTCAAGGACGACGCCGCCCACAACGTCGACCCCGTGGGCGACAGCGAGCTGACCAAGAGCCCGGACCTGAAGGACGGCGGCACCTTCGACTTCACCTTCACCAAGCCCGGCCTGGTCAACTACCGCTGCGGGATCCACAACTACATGACCGCCTCGGTCATGGTCACCGCCTGAGCCCCCGCCTCACCACCAGGAGACGCCATGACCCTCGACTTCGACGTCGAGCGCTTCAACCAAGCCGTCGAGGAGAACGACGAGCAGCACCGCCAGTCGCTGGGCACGCTCGAGGCCGACCTGCGCGAGCTGCACGCCGAGACCCGCCGGCTGGTCGGCGGGGCCAGCCGCCGCGACTTCCTGATCCGCTCGGCCATCGCCACCACCACCCTCACCATCGGCAGCCAGCTCCTCCCGATGCGCAGCCTGTTCAGCGGCGTGGCCGGCGCTCAGGTTCTCACCGACGCCGACATCGCCGCTTTCGCCGCCTCCCTCGAGTACACCGCGGTGGCCACCTATAGCGCCGCGGCCGCCAACGGCAAGGTCACCGACAGGGCCGTGCTCGACGCCGGCGCGTCCTTCTCGGCCCAGCACCAGGCCCACGGCGACGCCTTCGCCGCCATGACCAACGGCGCGATCACCCCGGGCACCACCAACAAGAACCTCCTGACCGCCCTCAGCACCCAGCTCAGTCAGGCCGTCGATGAGATGGGGGTCGTCCGGGTGCTCTTCCAGGTCGAGAACGCGGCGGCCGCCACCTACCAGTTCGCCCTGGGCGCGCTCGAGACCCTCCGCTACAAGCAGCTGACCGCCTCGATCCTTCCCATCGAAGCCGGCCACGCCGCCGTCCTCGGCCAGATCCTGTTCGCGGGCGACCCGAAGAAGGACCTGGAGAAGCACTGGCTCCCCCCCTTCCAGACCGAGGCCGGCTTCGTCGACCCCACCAAGAACCCCGTGGCCTGAGATCGCCATGCGACGAGGAGCAGACATGGACATCAGCGAAGAAGCGGTCCGACGTTCCCTTCGGGAGATCGACGCCTGCCACCGCGAGGAGCTTGTGTCCACCACCGAGGCCATCGACCGGCTCTACCAGGCCGAGGCCCCCTCGGCCACCAAGTGGGACGTGATCACCGGGGGCGCCCAGCGGGCCCGATGGATGCGGGTGGGCGGCGTCGCCGTCCTGTCCAGCGCGGTCCTGGCGGCCTGCGGCGGCGGCGAGCCCGCCCCCTCGGCGGCAGCGCCCGACGGTGCCACCACCACCACGCCCGAGATGACCAAGGAGGACCCGGCCGACCTGCGGATCTTCCGGTTCTCGGCCAGCCTCGAGAACCTGGCCGTGGCGGCCTACGACACCGCCGCCAAGCTCATCAGGACGCCGGCCCTGCTGGCGTTGGCCACCCTCTTCCAGGGGCACCACAAGGACCACGCCAAGCTGTTCAACAGCCAGCTCGCGGCCAGTGGCGAGAAGGCCTTCACCGAGCCCAACAGCGTGCTGCTGGCCACGCTCAAGCCCCAGCTCGACGCCCTAGCCACCGAGGAGGAGGCCCTCGCCTTCGCCCTCGACCTCGAGATGAAGGCGGCGTCCACCTACTTCGCCAGCGTCGGCCAGCTGCAGGGCCCCAAGCTCGGCTCGGTCACCATGTCGATCGGTGCCACCGAGTACCGTCACGCCGCCCTGCTGGCGAACCTGACGGGAAAGCCCATCGCCTCCACGGCCGCGGGCTTCCTCACCACCGCCGAGGCGCTGGCCCCCGTCGGCGTCTAGCCCGCCGGCACCGGGTCGGTCAGAACTCGGTCTGGCCTCGCAGCTGCTTCTGCAGCTCCTTGTACTCGGGGGCGTTGGTCAGCGGCATCAGCTGCATCAGCTTCTGCATGTTGCCGGTGACCTTGATCTTGCCCTGCATGAAGGCGGCGTTGGGGTCGAGCTCGCCCTTGGCGATCTTCACGGCGTCGTCGTAGGTCTGGGTCAGCGTGACCTCGGCATCGTCTTTGGCCCCGAGGGCCGCCTCGAGCAGCTTGCCGTCCTCAAGCACCCAGAAGTAACTGATGTCGCCGTCGGGCCCGCCGGTGACCACGTACTGCATCCGGGCCGTGGTGCCCGGGCGCTCCGGCTGATCCTCGGCCAGCTTCTTCTGCAGGTCCATGTACTCCTGCGACAAGAACTTCGCCATCGCTCCCCCTCTGGTGGTGTGCCCGCCCCTGATCCTAGATTCCGGCGAACAGGTCGGACTCCGGCAGGTCGGTGTCGACGGTGCAGGCGGCCAGGACCCAGTCGTCGTAGGGGTGGACGGTGCGGGCCACGTCCCACGGCAGGCCGAACCAGAACGGGCTGGTGGGGTCGACCTGGGTGGCGTGGGCCAGCAAGGCGTCGCGGCGCACGTCCTCGAACCCGTGGATGGGCACCGACGTGGTGATGGTGTCGTCCTGGCTGGCCCGCTCCAGCCACTCGGGGCTGTAGGGCGATTCGAGGCCCAGCTCGAGGAACTTCTCGTGCAGGCCCTGGATCCGGGCCCGGGACCAGACCGACCAGTAGACCTTGGCCACCACCCAGGGCGGTCCCGCCTCGGGGTGCTGGGCGGGATCGGCGGCGGCGGCGACGGCCGCCATGGTCACCTCGTGGACCCGGAGGTGGTCGGGGTGGGGGTAGCCCTTCTGGTCGTCGCCGTAGGTCAGCACCACCTGGGGCCGGTGCCGGCGCAGGATGCCCACCAGGCGGCCCACGGCCTCCTCCAGCGGGGCGTTGGCGAAGTTGTCGGCCCGGGCGTTGGCCTCGGTCTCGGGCATCCCCGAGTCGCGGTAGCCGAGCAGCACCGTCTCGTGGTAGCCGATGATGCGGGCCGCCTCGGCCAGCTCGTCGAGCCGCACCTCGTGCAGCCTTTCGGCCACCTCGGGCCGCTCCATGGCCGGGTTCAGGATCGAGCCTTCCTCGCCCCCGGTGCAGCACACCAGCACGCAGTGCACCCCGTCGGCGGCGTAGCGGGCCACCGTCCCCGCCCCCTTCGACGAATCGTCGTCGGGGTGGGCGTGGACAGCGAGGAGGCAGCGGCGCATGGTCGGCGATTCTCCCTCAGGCGTGGATGCTGCAGCGCCGACCGCCGGCTAGGAAGGCGGGCGTGCAGCCGATCACCACCAGGGAGCTGAACCGGTGGACGCTGGCCCGCCAGCACCTGCTCGACCGGGTGCCGCTGAGCCCGGCGGCGGCGATCGAGCACCTGGCCGGCATGCAGGCCCAGAACCCGAGCGCCCCCTACGTCGGCCTGTGGTCAC
>JBBPYZ010000143.1:0-5226 GCA_038199465.1 Acidimicrobiales bacterium
GGCGTGATGGGCGAGGAGGCGGTGGCCGGCAAGCTGTGCGTGGTGATCGACGACATGATCGACACCGCCGCCACCATCTGCGCCGCCGCCGACGTGCTTGTCGAGCGGGGCGCCACGGAGGTGTGGGCCATGGCCACCCACGGCGTTCTGTCAGGCCCCGCCGTCGACCGCCTCAAGAACTCCCAGATCTCGCGCCTCGTGGTCACCGACACCCTCCCCATCCCGAGCGAGAAGCAGCTCGAGACCCTCGAGGTGGTGTCGATCGCCCCGCTGCTGGCGGCGGCCATCGACGCGGTGTTCGAGGACCGCTCGGTCAGCGAGATCTTCGGCGGCAACAACCAGAGCTGACCGGGCTGGTAGCGTCGGCGGGTCTTTTGCTGCCGCCTCGGCGCGCACCGTCCCCCCTCAGGAGCTCTGCCATGTCGTCCCGCCTTGTCACCGAGACCGGCCGGACCCTTGGGTCCCGCTCCACCCGACGGCTGCGGGCGACCGGGAAGATCCCGGGCGTGCTGTACGGGCTGGGGGTCGCCCCGACGCCGCTGGCCGTCGACGCCCGCGAGCTGCGGGCCGCCCTGCGGGGCGACCACGGCACCAACGCCGTGCTCACCCTCGACGTCGATGGCACCGAGCACGTGGCCATGGCCCGTGACATCCAGCGCCACGTCACCCGGGGCACCGTGTCCCACGTCGACTTCCTGGTCGTCGACCGCAACGTGTCGGTCAGCGCCGAGGTGCCCGTCAACCTGATCGGCGAGGCCGACCTGGGCGGCTCGGCCTTGGTCGACGTGGTCGTCTCCTCCCTCACCATCAAGGCCAAGCCCGAGGCCATCCCCGCCTCCATCGAGGTCGACCAGTCCACGCTGAAGGTGGGCAGCCAGGTGCTGGTGAAGGACCTGATGCTGCCCGAGGGCGTCACCACCGACACCGACCCCGACGAGGTCGTCGTGCGCGTTCTGGTTGCCGACGCCACCGCCGAGCGCGCGGCCATCGACGAGGAGGCCGCCGCGGGCGAGGCCGGGGCCGGGGCCGAGGACGAAGCCGCCGCCGAAGGCGACGCCGAGGGCGAAGGGTCCTAGGCCCGCTGGCCGCCGACCTGCTGGCGGTCGGGCTCGGCAACCCTGGAGCTGAGTACGAGGGCACCCGCCACAACGTGGGCGCCGAGGTCGTCGCCCTGCTGGCGGCCCGGAGCGGCGAGCGGCTGAAGCGGGGCAGGGAGCTGGCCCTGGTGGCCGAGGTCCGCATCGGGGGCCGGCGCCTGGCCCTGGCCTTCCCCCAGACCTGGATGAACGAGTCCGGCCAGTCGGCCCAGGCCCTCGTCCGCCGCCACGACGTGGGGGTCGATCGGCTGGTGGTCCTCCACGACGAGCTGGACCTGCCCACCGGGAAGGTGAAGGTGAAGGTGGGCGGCGGCCTGGCCGGCCACAACGGGCTCAAGAGCTTGAAGGCCCATCTGCGCGACGATGGCTTCATGCGGGTGCGGATCGGGGTCGGGCGGCCCCCGGGGCGCCTGAGCGGGGCCGACTACGTGCTGAGCCGGCCCGGCAAGGCCGAGCGCACCGAGCTCGACATCGCCGTCGAGCAGGCCGCCGACGCCGTCGAGCTCATCCTGGCCGAGGGTGTCGACGTGGCCATGGCCCGCACCAATGGGACCACCTGATGGCCCGTGCCCACCCTCGCCATCGTCGGCGACGACGCGGCTCGGCGCTCCTGGTGTCGGTGGCGGTGCTCGCACTCGCCGCGGGCTCGGGGGCCGCCCTCGTGCGGATCGCGGGGCGACCCGAGACGATCAGCGTGATCGTCGTGGCGGGAGGCACGCCTCGCATCGCCAAGATCGCCAAGGCGGCGACGGTCGCCGACGCCCTGCAGGAGGTCGAGGTGGTGCCCCGCCCCGCCCGACTGCTGTCGCTCGGCACCGCCAAGGTGCTCGACCCCGCCTTCAGGCCGGTGGCGCTGGTGGTCAACGCCCAGCCGGTCGGGCTCGACGCGTCCCTGCGGGCTGGCGCCACCATCGAGGTGGTGGAGCCGCCGGACGAGACCGAGGGGGTGGTCGAGGCCGAGATCGACGTCCCGGCCCCGCCCATGCCCGACGTCATCAGCGGCCTCTGGCATCCCGGGCGGCCCGGTCGGGCGCTCAGCCGCAAGGGAGCGGTGAGCGGCGAGGTCGTGAGCCTGGACGAGCGGGTGGCCCCGCGGCCGCCCACGCCCGTCACCGAGAAGATGGTGGCGCTGACCTTCGACGACGGGCCGTGGACGGGGACGCCCGAGTTCCTGCGCATCCTCCGGGAGAAGGACGTGAAGGCCACCTTCTGCGTGGTCACCCGCCAGATGAAGGGCGCCGGCCTGGACATGGCCAAGGCGGCGCTGGCCGATGGACACCTCCTGTGCAACCACACCGTCGACCACGACCTGTCGCTCCCCGGCAAGCCGCAGAAGACCATCGACGAGGAGATCATCGACGCCAACACCCAGCTGCAGGACCGTCTCGGGATCAAGCCGGCCTACTTCCGCCCCCCGGGAGGCAAGCTGGGGCCGAACGTGATCGCCACGGCCAAGGCCCAGGGCCAGCAGGTGCTGCTGTGGACCGTGGACACCAAGGACTTCACCAAGCCCCCGCCCGAGGCCATCGTCGGCTCGGTGCTGGGCCAGGTGAAGCCGGGTGGGGTGGTGCTGATGCACGATGGGGGAGGGGACCGCAGCGCCACCCTGGCCGCCCTTCCCGAGGTGATCGACCGGCTGCGGGCCGACGGCTACGAGTTCGTGCTTCCGGACGCGGTGGCACCCGTTCCGGCGGCCCCGGCCTAGCGCCTGCCCGCCCGGTAGCCTCGCCGGCCTCGTGGCGCTCGACCGGCTGCTCTCGTCGGGGCGCGTCCTGGCACCCCTCCTGCCCCCTTCCGGGGCCCGGGCCGCCGTGCTGTCGGTGCCCGACGTGGCCCGGCCCTACGTGGTGGCGGCGCTGGCCAACGTGGGCCACGGCCACCCGGTGGTGGCCGTCACCCCCACCCAGGCCGACGCCGAGCACCTGACCCACGACGTGGCCGCCTACCTCGGCCGCCAGGCGGTGGCCACCTTCCCGGCCTGGGAGACGCTGCCCTTCGAGCGGGTCAGCCCCGGCGTCGAGACCATGGGCCGGCGGCTCGAGACGGTGTGGCGGCTGCGCCACGACCCGCCGAAGGTGCTGGTGGCCGCAGTGCGGGCCCTGGTGCAGCGCCTCGGTCCCCACGTCGAGGACGCAGCACCGATCCTGATCCGGCCCGGCGAGAGGATAGACCTGGATGAGCTGCTGGCCCGCCTGGTGCGCATGGGCTACCGGCGCGAGCATCAGGTGGAGCACCGGGGCGAGGTGGCGGTGCGGGGCTCGATCGTCGACGTGTACCCCTCCACCGGTGAGGTGCCCGTGCGCATCGACCTGTGGGGCGACGAGGTCGAACGGCTCACCGCCATCGACGTGGCCGACCAGCGCTCGAAGGACGACCTGGTCGAAGCCTGCATCTTCGGAGCCCGCGAGCTGGTGCCGACCGACGAGGTGCGGGCCCGGGCGAGAGAGCTGATCGCCGCCGAGCCCTGGGGGCGCGAGCAGTGGGAGCGCCTGTCCGATGGCCTTGCGTTCGAGGGCATGGAGTCGTGGCTGCCGTGGCTCACCCAGGAGCCTGGGCCCGAGCGGCCCGACAGAGCGGGGAGCGCCGGGTCCGGGGTCGCCCAGCACGTGCTGCCCGACCTTCTGCCCGACGACCGCCTGGTGCTGCTCTTCGAGCCGGGCCGCCTGCGTGACAGGGCGGCCGAGGTCCTCGACGAGGAGCGGGCGCTCGCCGCGTCGCTGGCCACCACGTGGGGCGTGCCGGGGGGCGACCTGCCCCGGCTCCACCTCTCCTTCGAGCGGCTGCTGGCCCACACCACGGCGCCGGCGTGGACCGTCACCTCAGTGCCCACCCCCGGCGTCACCGAGGTGACCGCCTTCCACGCCACCGCCTGGGAGCCCGTGGCCGGCGATCCCGACGCCGTCACCCGGCACGTGCAGCGCCTGCTGGCCGACCGTTACCGCATCGTGGTGGCGGCCGACGGGGCCGGGAGCGCCGCCCGCCTGGCCCGCAGCCTGGCCGACGCCGGGATCATCGCCCCGCTGCGCCTCCCCGACGACCCGGCGCTGGACGTCCCCGGCGTCAACGTGGTGGTCGAGCCGCTCGACCGTGGGGTGGTGCTGGCCGACCTAAAGCTGGCCATCCTGGCCGAGCCCGACCTCACCGGCCGCAAGCGGGCCCACCGCAAGGCCCGCCCCCGGCCCCGGGCCACCGAGGGCTTCTTCGACTCCCTCGAGCCCGGCGACCACGTCGTCCACCACCACCACGGCGTCGGTCGGTACAAGGGCATGGTGCGCCGGGCCCTGATGGGCGGGCCGGAGCGCGACTACCTGCTCATCGAGTACCGCGACGGCAGCCTCCACCTGCCGTCGGACCAGATCGACCTGGTCCGCCCCTACTCCGGCGGCGAGCAGCCCTCGCTCAACCGGATGGGTGGCACCGACTGGAGCAAGACCAAGGCACGGGTCCGCTCGGCCGCCAAGGAGATCGCCCAGGAGCTCGTGGTGCTGTATCAGCGCAGGCTGCAGAGCCCCGGCTTCGCCTTCAGCCCCGACACGCCCTGGCAGCACGAGCTGGAGGACGCCTTCGGTTTCACCGAGACGGCCGACCAGCTGAAGGCCATCGTCGAGGTGAAGGCCGACATGGAGGAGCCCAGGCCCATGGACCGTCTGGTCTGCGGCGACGTGGGCTTCGGCAAGACCGAGGTGGCCATCCGGGCCGCCATGAAGGCGGTGCAGGACGGCAAGCAGGTGTGCATCCTGGTGCCCACCACCCTGCTGGCCAACCAGCACCACGCCACCTTCTCCGACCGCTTCGCCGGGTTCCCGGTGCGGGTGGAGGTGTTCTCCCGCTTCCTCACCACGGCCCAGGCCCGCAAGGTGCAGCAGGCCGTGGCCGCCGGCGAGGTCGACATCGTGATCGGCACCCACAAGCTGCTGGCCAAGGACGTGGAGTTCAAGGACCTGGGCCTGCTCGTGATCGACGAGGAGCAGCGCTTCGGCGTCACCTCCAAGGAGCAGATCAAGCAGCTGCGGGCCAACGTCGACGTGCTCACCCTGTCGGCCACGCCCATCCCCCGCACCCTCGAGATGAGCCTGACGGGCATCCGCGACCTCACCCTGCTGAACACCCCGCCGGCCGAGCGCAAGCC
>JBBPYZ010000144.1:0-5988 GCA_038199465.1 Acidimicrobiales bacterium
CTTCGTGCACTCCTACGCGGCCGAGGCCACCGACGAGGTGGTGGCCACCTGCGACTACGGGGGAGCGGTCACCGCCCTGGTCGAGCGGGGCTCGTTGTGGGCCACCCAGGTCCACCCCGAGATGTCGGGCCGCACCGGCCTGGCCCTGCTCCGCCGCTTCGCCGACCTGTGTTGAGGGCGGCCATGGTCCTCCTCCCCGCCATCGACCTGCGCGGCGGCAGGGTGGTGCGCCTGCACCGGGGCGACTACGCCCGCGAGACGGTGTACGGCGACGACCCGGTGGCGGTGGCCCTGGCCTACCAGGCCGCCGGCGCGGCATGGATCCACGTCGTCGACCTCGACGCGGCGCGGGCCCAAGGCGACAACCGCAGCCTGGTCGGCGCCGTGGCCGGCGCCGTGGCCGTGCCCGTCCAGAGCGGCGGCGGCGTCCGCACCGCTGCTGACGCCGACGACCTCGTGGCCGCCGGGGTGGCCCGGGTGGTGGTCGGCACCGCCGCCTTCGGTGTCCCCGGCTTCGTCGACCAGCTGTGCGCCCGCCACCCCGGCCGGGTGGCGGTCGACATCGGCGTCGCCCCCGACGGCCGGGTGGTGGTGCAGGGCTGGCAGGAGACGGTCGACGAGCGGTTCGAGCACGCCGTCGAGCGCTTCGGCTCGAGCGGGGTGGCGGCGTTCGTGGTCACCCCGGTGGCGCAGGACGGCACCCTGGAAGGCCCCGACCTGGGCATCCTCCAGATGGCGCTCGCCGCCACCGACGTGCCGATCGTGGCCAGCGGCGGCGTCGGCCGCCTTGAGGACCTGCGGGCCCTGTCCCTCCTCGGGGTGGCCGGGGTCATCGTGGGCCGGGCCCTGTTCGAGGGCCGCTTCAGCGTGGAGGAGGCGGTGGCCGCGTGCGGGTGATCCGGGTGGTGCCGTGCCTCGACGTGCAGGCCGGCCGGGTGGTGAAGGGCGTCAACTTCGTGGGCCTGCGTGACGCCGGCGACCCGGCCGAGCTGGCCGCCCGCTACGACGCCGAGGGGGCCGACGAGGTGATCTTCCTCGACATCACGGCCTCCTCCGACGCCCGCGAGACCCTGCTCGACGCCGTGCGCCGCACCGCCGAGCAGGTGTTCATCCCCCTCACCGTCGGCGGCGGCGTCCGCAGCGTGGAGGACGCCCGGGCTCTGCTGCGGGCCGGGGCCGACAAGGTCAGCCTGAACACCGCGGCGGTGGCCCGGCCCGGCCTGGTGGCCGAGGTCAGCGCCGAGTTCGGGGCCCAGTGCACGGTGGTGGCGATCGACGCCCGCCGGGTCGCCTCCGGCTGGGAGGTCTTCACCCACGGGGGGCGCACGGCCACCGGTCTCGACGCCGTGGCCTGGGCCCGGGAGGTGGTGGGTCTTGGCGCCGGCGAGATCCTGCTCACCTCGATGGACCGCGACGGCACCCGTGACGGGTTCGACCTCGAGCTGACCCGGGCGGTGAGCGACGCCGTGCCGGTGCCGGTGGTGGCCAGCGGCGGCGTCGGCACCCTGCAGCACCTGGTGGAGGGTGTCACCCTCGGCGGGGCCGACGCCGTGCTGGCCGCCTCCATCTTCCACTTCGGCGAGCACACCGTCGGCGAGGCCAAGCAGGTCCTCGCCGACGCCGGCCTCACGGTGCGCCCGTGCTGAGCGGCGGCGTCCTCGAAGCGGCGGCGGCCATCGCCTCCCAGCCCACCGCCCCGCTGCTGGAGCACCTGCCGCTCCGGGCCGTGGAGCGGCTGGCCGCCGACGCCGGGCTGTCCACCCGGCTTGACGGGGTCGGCAACCTCCTGGTCGGCAACGGCCTCGAGCTGGTGCTGGTGGCCCACCTCGACCACCCGGGCTTCGTCGTCGAGACCGTCGAGGGGCGTATGGCGAGCCTGACCTTCCGGGGCGGCGTGCGGGCCGGCGTGGCCGTCGTCGGTTCCCCGCTGGTCCTGCACCGACCCGGGGTGGCCGACCCCGTCGGCCGGGCGACGGTGCGCACGGTGGACGAAAGCGACGGGCGGCTGCACGGGGTCATGGCCGAGGTGGTCGAAGGGAGCGCACCAGAGGGCGGTTTCGCGGTGTGGGACGTGACCCCCTTTCAGCTGGTGGACGGCCGGATCACGGCCCGGGCCTGCGACGACCTGCTCGGCGTGGCCGCCGGCCTGAGTGCCCTGGCCGATGTGGGGGACGGCAGGGCCAGCCTGCTCTGCACGCGGGCCGAGGAGCTGGGGTGGCTCGGGGCGCTGGAGGCGGTGCGGGTGGGCACGGTCCCCGCCGCCGCCAGCGTGCTGTCCCTCGAGTGCTCGCCGAGGCTGGCCCACGCCCCCCAGGGCGGCGGGGTCATCGTGCGGGTCGGCGATCGCCGCAGCACCTTCGACCCCGACCTCAACGACGCGCTGTGGCAGCGGGCCCGGGACGCAGGCGTCCCCGCCCAGCGCCGGCTGATGGACGGCGGTTCGTGCGAGGCCACCGTCTTCTGCGCCCGGGGGTTCCGCTCGAGCGGCCTGGCCCTGCCGCTGGCCGGCTACCACAACCAGCCTTACGATTCGTGGGCGACCACGGGAGCGGTGCCCGAGTCGGTCCTCGTCGTCGACCTCGAGGCTGAGGCCGACCTCCTCCGGTCGCTCTGCCAGGAGCCCCCCGGCCCGGCCGACCGGGGATGGCTGGAAGTCCTTGCGGCCAGGGCCACCGGCACCCTCGCCGCCGCACCCCTTTGATGTCCGACCAGGAACGGCTACGGGTGGTGGAGGGCCTGGCCGCCACGGCGGTGACGTTGGCCGAGCGGGACGAGCGGGAGGTGACGGCGCTCGGCTACCTCAGGGACCTGTCGAGGCAGGCCGGCGGGCGGACTCCGGAGGTGTTCCGGGCCGCGGCGGCCGCCATCACCAACACGCCGCTGCCCCCGGTCGAGTCAGCTGAGGAGACCGAGAGCGCGCGGCCGATGCGCGAGATGCTCGGGGTGCAGAGCGTCGAAGACCAGCTGACGGCCGCGCTGCGGGGCCGGGCGTGGCTGCTGCAGCTGGCCGACGAGCTCGAGGGCTAGTGGGCCGCCTCGTAGGCGGCGTGCAGGTCGGCCGGGACCCGTCCGCGGGTGTTGACCGGGATCCCCTGGGACCGGGCCCACTCGCGCACCTCGGCGGTGGAGGGGCCGTCGGAGGACCGGGGGCGCGCACCGCGGGTCGACTTCGCCGCCCGCCCGCCCGAGGATCCGGCCCGGCCGGCAGGCCGGGAGTGCGAGGACCAGATCTCCATTGACTCGCGGAACTCGGCCAGATGGGCCTCGCACAGCTCGCACTCGAAAGCCTTGCCTTCGACCGTGAAGACCACGGTGTCCACCGCTTCGGCATCGCCGTCGTGCACATCGCACGTCAAGAGCACCTGCGTTCGCTGGCCCATTCTGCTTCCCCTCGGTCATGTCGTTGTCGAGGCCACAGCATAAACGAAGGGAGATCTCATCTGGGGGACCCCTCGGGTGTCCGAATCGCCCGATGTTCGGGGCATTCTTCGCCACACGGTCCGAAACAGGGTCGCCGGAAACAGCTCGGTCGGAGGCCCCCCACTTGTAGCCTTCGCCAGCCATGGCGACTGCCACCCCCGTTCCCGCCACCCCACAGCAGCTGGCCGAGGTCACCTACGACGCCAACGGCCTGGTGCCGGTGGTGTGCCAGGAGCTGGCCACGGGCCAGGTGCTGATGGTGGCGTGGATGAACGCCGAGACCCTTCGCCTCAGCCTCGAGACGGGGCGGATGACCTACTGGTCCCGCAGCCGTCAGGAGGTGTGGGTGAAGGGCGAGACCAGCGGCGAGCGCCAATGGGTGCGAGAGGCGGCCTACGACTGCGACGGCGACACCCTGCTGTTCCAGGTCGAGCAGGAGGGCCAGGGGGCCTGCCACACCGGCGCCCACTCCTGCTTCTTCCGACGGTTCGGCGGGTGACGGCCAGCCCTGACCGGGCCGGGTTCCGGGCGCTGGCCCGCGCCGGCAACACGATCGTCCCGGTGTGGCGGGAGCTGCTGGCCGACCTCACCACGCCTGTCGCCGCCTTCTCCCGCATCGTCGGCGACGAGCCGGGCTTCCTCCTCGAGTCGGTCGAGCACGGCGAGCGCTGGGGGCGCTGGTCGTTCATGGGCCGCCGGCCCCGGGCCACCCTCCTGCTGCGGGCGGGTCGACTGGAGGTCGACGGGGTCCTGCCTGACGGCGTGCCGACCGACCGGGGGATCCTCGCCGCCGTCGAGGGCCTCCTGGCCGCCCACCAAGCGCCGGTGCTGCCCCAGCTCCCCCCGCTCCACGGCGGCCTGGTCGGCTACCTCGGCTACGACGTGGTGCGCGAGGTCGAGCACCTCCCCGCCGTCCCCCCCGACGACCAGGGGCTGCCCGAGGCGGTGGTGAGCGTCATCGGCTCGCTGGTGGCCTACGACCACTGGCGGCAGCGGGTGACCCTGGTCGAGTCGGTCGAGGTCGCTGGCGCCACCTCGGACGCCGAGCTCGACGAGCGCTACGACGAGGCGCTCGGGCGCCTCGACGCGGTGGCCGCCGCCGGGGCCGTCCCGGGGGACGAGCCGGTGGTCGAGCCGCCCGAGCGCGACGGCGAGCTGCCCGAGGTCGGCCGCACCGTCCCGCTGGGCGACTGGTGCCGTGCCGTCGAGGCGGCCAAGGAGCTGATCGTGGCCGGCGACATCTTCCAGGTGGTGCTGTCGCAGCGCTTCGACCTGCAGCTGGGCGCCGCCCCGTTCGACCTCTACCGGGCCCTGCGCCAGGTGAACCCGAGCCCCTACATGTACTTCCTGCGCCACCCCGAGGTGACGCTGGTCGGCAGCTCGCCCGAGCCCATGGTGCAGCTGCTCGACGGGCGGGTGGTCAGCCGTCCCGTCGCCGGGACCCGCAAGCGGGGGAGCACCGACGCCGACGACCGGCGGATGGCGGCCGAGCTGGTCGAGCACCCCAAGGAGGTGGCCGAGCACGTGATGCTGGTCGACCTGGCCCGCAACGACGTGGGCCGCGTCGTCGACTTCGGCACGGAGGTGGTGGACGAGCTGATGACGCTCGAGCGCTACAGCCACGTGATGCACCTGACCTCGCAGGTCTCGGGGCGGCTGCGGGACGGGCTCGGCCCGATCGACGTGCTTCGGGCCACCCTGCCGGCCGGAACGGTCAGCGGCGCGCCCAAGGTGCGGGCCATGGAGATCATCGACGATCTGGAGCCGACCAAGCGGGGCCCCTACGCCGGGGTGGTCGGCTACGTCGACTTCTCGGGGAACCTCGACACCGCCATCACCATCCGGACGATGGTGGTCCGGCCCGACGGCAGCGCCAGCGTGCAGGCCGGCGCCGGCATCGTGGCCGACAGCGATCCGCTCGACGAGGACCTGGAGTGCCGCAACAAGGCGGCCGCCCTCCTGAGCGCGGTTCCGACGGCCCGCCGCATCAGCGACGCCCGTCGGGCCACCGGCCGCGCGACGATCTCTTAGCGTGCCGTCCACCCCCGCCGCCGTCGCCGCCCTGCTCGACGGGACAGCCATCACCACCGTGGCGCTCGACGTCCTCACCGTCGAGGGGCCCGAGGCCACCAAGTTCCTCCAGGGCCAGCTCAGCCAGGACGTGGCCGGGATGGCTCCCGGCGCCACCGCCCTCACCTTCCTGCTCGAGCCCCAGGGCAGGATCGTCGCCGTCCTGCGGGTCGCCCGCGAGGCTCCCGACCGCTACCGGCTCGACAGCGACGCCGGCACCGGCGCGGCGGTGCTCGCCCGCCTGCAGCGCTTCCGGATGCGGACCAAGGCCGACCTCGAGCTGACCGAGGGAGCGTGGCACGCAGCGGCCCGCTCGGCGTCCCTGCCCGCCCCCGAGGGCGCCCTGGGCCTGCCGTGGCCGGGGCTGGCGGGCTGGGACCTCTCCGTCGACGGAGCCGCCCGGGCCCTGCCCGGGGGCCACGTCGTGGCCGAGGCCGCCCTCGACGGCGTGCGGGTGGCGGCGGTGGTGCCCGCGGCCCGGGACCTCGACGAGCGTGC
>JBBPYZ010000145.1:0-4986 GCA_038199465.1 Acidimicrobiales bacterium
ACCGACCCGGCCGAACCGGAGCTGGTGCAGCAGGCCATCACCGACGCCGGCACCGGCTACGTGGGGATCGATCTGGTCATCGACGTGACCCGGGCCCTCGGCACCCTTCCCCCCCACACGGTGGCGGTGGAGGTCGAACCGGCCGCGGTGGGACCCGGGGACCAGTTGTCCCCGGCCGCCGCCCGGGCCCTCGAGGACGCCCTCACCGCCGTCCGTACCGAGGTCGACCGGGCGCCCCTGCTGGAGCTGGCCGGCGAGCTGGCCCCCGCCCTCGGCGGTGACCGGATCGAGCCCAGCCCCGCCCTCGACGCCGTCAGGGCCGTGCTCGCCGAGCTCGACGGGCTGGCCGCCGACGGCCGGTGGGGCCGGACCTTCCGCTTCCGGGACCGGCTCCGAGCGGCCATCGCCGCCGGTGACACCGGTGCCGGCCTCACCCACCGGGACTGGGGCCTGTGGTGGGCGCTCATCGAGGAGCTCGACCGCCTGGAGGCCGCCGAGGCCCAGTGAGCTTGGCGCCCGGCCAGCATCAGCGGTCTCGGCTTCGGTGGCGAGGGTGTCCCGTCCTCCTCGGCCACGAACCGGGTCCCGTTCACCCTGATCGAGGCCTGGCCGACACCGGCCGACTGGAGGGCCGCCGCCGGGGCCGCATCGTGCGCGTTACGGTCACCCCGCTGGTCGGGGGGTTGCCGGGGTGGCTGCCCTCGCCGTCCCGTGCCGGCCGCGGCGGCATCGGTCACGCTTGGTCGAGCCGGCCCAGGTGCTGGGGGCGGACCGCCACCCGCCGCTCGTCGACGGCCAGGACCAGGGCGCCGTCGGCCTTGGCGTCGACGGCCTCACCGGTGAAGGCGGGGCCGGCCGGGCCGAGGGGGACCATCCGGGCGCACACCTGGCGACCGAGGGTCCGGCACCGGGGGCGGTAGTCGGCCCGCACCGCGTCGGGGGCCTGGGCCAGCCGGTCCTCCACGGCGGCCACGACCTCCGCCAGCAGGGGGCCCCGGGGGGGTTGGACGTCCTCCACCAGCACGGTGGTCACCGCCCAGCCGAGCTGCGCCCCTCCTTCGGGGTCGGAGTCCACCCCCAGCGCCGCCGCCCGCCGTCCGCCGACCAGGACGGTGTCGGGCCAGTCGACCTCGGTGGCCGGGCCCAGCACGTCGGCGAGGGCGCTGACGGCGACGGTGTACAGCCACCCCTCCCGCTCGACCGGCCGCGCCGGCCAGGACACCAGCGAGAAGCCCAGCCCCACCCCCGGCTCCACCCGCCACGGCAGCCCGCCCCGGCCCCGGGGGGCGGCCTGGTAGTCGGCCACCACCACCGCCCCGTCGGGGGCGCCGGCCCGGGCCCAGGCCAGGGCATCGGCCTGGGTGGACAGCAGGGCCGGGTAGGCCCGGACCGGTCGACCGCCCAGCGCCTCGGCGAGGGCAGGCTCGGTCAGGTCGTCGCCGGTCACGACCAGTCGCCGGTCCCGGCGGACGCCGCCCGGGCGGCGAAGGTGTCCCGCAGCCGCAGCCACTGGGGGACGTGGAAGTTGCCCATGGCGCCGATCACCGCCCGCCGGAACCGGTCCTGGTCCGCTTCGGGCAGGGCCCGGGTGCGGGCCAGGGCGGTGTCGATGAGGGCCTCCATGGCCGCCGGCGGGACCTCCAGCAGCACCCCCAACCAGGCGGCGGCCGCCGCTCCCGGGTCAGGGGAGGAGAGCACTGCCCTGGTCGGCACCTCCCCGGCGACCTCCAGTCCGGGGCGGCCACCATCGACCCAGCGGGCGACCTCCTCGCGGAGGAGCGGCTCCCAGCCCTCGGGGCCCACGGCGGCCAGCACGGCGAGGGTGTCCTCGGCATCGCCGCCGGTGCCGGTGGTGGCCAGCACCCGCTCCGCCTGGTGGGCCACCGGCGGGTCGACCTCGGGGGCGTGCCGGGCCTGCCGGGCCGCCATCCGGGCCCGGGCCGGCTCGCCGGCCTCGGCCCAGGCCAGGGCCAGGTTGGCCTTGGCCATGGCGTAGCCACGGGGGCGGACGGTGCGGGGGTTCGACGCCGCCGCCGCCCGGAAGGCGGCCACGGCGTCGTCGAACCGGCCCCGGGCCAGCTGGGCCAGGCCCAGGGTGTTGGCGGCGCCCCCGTGGCCGGCCTGGTCGCCGGCGTCGAGGGACCGCTCCGCCGCCCGCCCGGCCGCCTCCGCCGCCTCCTCGAACCGGGCGCCGGCCAGCAGCACGCCGGCCCGCTCCCGCTCGGCGGCGATGGCGGCCGCAGCCGCCCCGCACCGCTCGAACTGCCGGCCGGCCCGCTCGAAGGCGTCCAGGGCGGCGTCGGTGTCGCCCTGCTGGGCCCGCACCAACCCCAGGTTGAACGCCGCCGCCGCCCCCTCGTCGTCATGGTCGCCGCCGGCGAAGGCGGCGGCGGCCGCCTCGAAGCACGACGCCGCCCCGGATAGGTCACCGGCGGCCCGGCGGGCCACCCCCAACATGTTGGCCGCCTTGGCCTGCTCGATCGGCAGCCCGGCGAACAGCTCCCGCGCCGTGGCCAGCGCCTCCACCGCCTCTTCGGTCCGGTCCCGCCCGATGAGCGTGCACCCGAGGTGGAACGAGGCGGTGGCGTGCTGCACCGGGTAGCGGCCGGCCGGGTACCGGCGGAGGCGTTCCCGCAGCACGCCCTCGTCGTCCTCGACCGCTGCCACCAAGGCCGTAGCGTACGAGCGGTGAGAACCCTCGTGGCCTGCTTCGGCAACGTGCTGCGCGGCGACGACGGCTTCGGCCCGGCGGTGGCCCGGCGGCTGGACGGTTGTGATCTGCCCCCGGCGGTCGAGGTGATGGAGGTGGGCATCGGCGGCATCCACCTGGTCCAGGAGCTGTTGGAGCCGGTCCGGCGGCTGGTGCTGGTCGACGCCGTCGACCGCGGCCGGCCACCGGGCACGGTCCTGGTGGTGGCCCCCGAGGTCACCGAGCTCCACTCCCTCGGCGCCCAGGAGCGCAGGGACCAGCTGGCCGACATGCACTACGCCACCCCCGAGCGGGCCCTGATGCTGGCCCACGGCCTCGGCGTGCTCCCCGAGGACCGCTGGCTGGTGGGCGCCCAGATCGGCGACCCCGACCAGTTGGGGACCGGCCTGTCTCCGGAGATCGATGCCGCCGTGGAGGTCGCCGCCGCCGAGGTGCGCCGCCTGGTGGGCGACGCCGCCGTCACTGCGACGCCGGCTACGGCCAGTGAGAAGCTCCCCCGATAGGTGGAGCCGTGGCCCGAGCGGCCCGGCACCCGAAGGCCACAGAGAGCGGGAAGCACAGTGCTGTTGCTTGTCGCTCGACCGTGTCCAGCCGGAGAGCGATCACCAACCGAGCGGCCCTATCGCTGAGGTTCTGAGTAGATGTAAGCTGCATCTAGGTCAGGTCCCGCCTGGTTACGGAGGAAGGGGACATCATGAGTGGTTGGGTGCTGAGCTGGATCATCGGAGGCGCGGTGGTGGTGATCGTCGTGGCCCTGCTGCTGTTGATGATCCGGGGCGCGGGCCGGGCCGCAGCCAAGGCCGACGCCATCGTCGAGGCCCTGCACGCCAGCCGGGCCAACACCGCCGGGCTGTGGCGGGTGGCCGACACCAACGCCACCGCCGAGCGGATCGTCGCCGCTGCCTCCGGCACCCGGCGGGCCCTCACCGACCGGCAGGGGAGCGGCTCGTGAGCACCAACTCCTACTGGGCCGTCACCCTCGGCCTCGGTCTGGTGGTGGCGGCGGTGGCCGTCGCCCTGCTCGAGATCTTCCTGCGCCGCGTGCACCGCATCGAGCGGGTCGCCGGGGACGTCTGGGTGGCCGGCAAGCTGGTGGCCCAGAACACCGCTACCACCTGGATGCTGGAGGACACCTCTGACCGCCTCGACCTGCTGGTGGAGGAAGCGGTCCGCCACGAGGCCCTGTTCGACACCCCGGCGGGGGCCGACTGATGCGGGGGCTGCTGGTGGCCGGCACCCTGGTCGAGATCGCCTTGGTCGTCGCCGTGCTGGTCTTCTACCTGGTGCGGATCGCCCGTTCGCTGCGGCGGACGGCGCTACTGCTGGCCAAGGTCGGGTTCGGGGTCCGGGCCATCGAGTCCCAGTGCGCGCCCATCGGCCCCTCGGTCACCGTCATCAACGACCGGCTCACCGACGTCGCCTCGGAGCTGGACCTGCTGGCCGGGATGGCGGCGGGAGCGACGGGCCGGGAGCGGTCCTCGGTGGGGGCCCCCGGTGAGTGAGCTGCAACCGCCCAAGTCCGAGGCGCTGCGGGCCATGTACTGGCGCAGCGAGATCCTGCAGGTCATGTACTGGCTGCGGGGCGAGGGCCTCGGCGACCTGGTCGACCCGCCGGTGCTGGAACGGTTCCTCGGGGTGGGCGCCGAGCAGGGCGTCACCTACCTCGACCGGCTGGTGGTCGAGGGGTACCTCGTCAAGGACGGCGAGTGGTACGCCCTGTCCGAGCACGGCCTCGCCGAAGGGGCCACCGAGTTCGCCATGGCCTTCAGCGACCTCACCCGCCCCGCCCACGGCGAGTGCAGCGACGACTGCTGGTGCCACTCCTCGGTCGAGGAGGCCGAGGCCTGCGCCGCCGAGCGCCGGGGCCACCCGCACCCGTGACCGGCCTCGGCGATGGTGACGGCGGGCTCCCCCGCTCCTACCTGCGGCCCTGCCTCCTGCTCCTGTTGGGCGGCGGACCCTCCCACGGCTACGAGCTGCTCGACCAGGTGCGGGGGATGGGGCTCCGGGTGGCCGAGCCGGGCGGGCTGTACCGCACCCTGCGGGCGATGGAGCACGACGGGCTGGTGCGGTCGTGGTGGGAGCCGTCCCAGTCCGGGCCGGCCCGGCGCACCTACGCCGTCACCGATCCCGGCCGGGCGGAGCTGGCCGGCACCGTCGCCCAGCTCCGCCAGGTGGTGACCCTGGTCGAGGCCATGGTCGCGCGCTACGCCCGGCTCCCCGAACCGCGGGGGGGTCGGCGGTGAGGGTGGCGGTGGCCGGCAAGGGCGGAGTCG
>JBBPYZ010000146.1:0-7894 GCA_038199465.1 Acidimicrobiales bacterium
CAGAGGCCACCACCTGTCCCATGGCCGACGGCCGTGGCTCGGACAGCACCAGCACCGGAGCGGTGATCCCGGACCGTCGCAGCACCTCCCCCTCCTCCACCAGCGCCACGCCCAGCCACGAGGCTCCGCCGGCCAGGGCGGCTCTGGCCACCGGCACCGACCCGTGCCCGTAACCGTCGGCCTTCACCACGGCCAACAGATGGGCCCTGGATGCCAGCCGCTTCAGCTCCCGGGTGTTGGCGGTGATGGCGGCGATGTCGACCTCGGCCCAGGCCGATCGCACGCTCACGGTGCACCCTGGCGGGGAGACCCCGCCGTTCTGCCGGGAGCAGTGCCCCGCTGAGCGACACCTTCTCCCGACAGAAGCTGCGTGCTGAGCCAGCGGCTGATGAGGGTGGGGAGGTCGCCGGCCACCAGGCCCCAGCGGGGGCCGAGCTGGGCGGCGGCGCCGTGGGCGTGGGCGGCCAGGGCGGCGGCGTCGAGGGCGGGGACGCCACGGGCGAGCAGTGCCGCCACCAGCCCGGTGAGCACGTCACCGGTGCCGGCGGTGGCCAGGCGGGAGGTGCCGGCGGCGGCCAGCCGCACCCGGCCGGAGGGGTCGGCCACCACGGTGGTCGGGCCCTTGAGCAGCACCACGGCACCACTGCGGGACGCGGCCCCCACCACCGCGCCGATCCGGTCCTGGCCGATCGGCCCGAACAGCCGGGTGAACTCGCCCTCGTGCGGGGTGAGGACGGTGGCGGCCCGCCGTCGGGCCGGCTGGTCGAGGTCGAGGCCGGCCAGCGCGTCGGCATCGAGGATCACCGGCCCGGAAAAGGCGTCCAGCACGGCGGCGACGCCCTCGGCCGTGGCCCGGCTGGCACCGAGGCCCGGGCCCATGGCCACCGCCCGGACCCGCTCGAGCAGCGGCACGGCCTCGGCCTCCCACCCCTGCGCCGGCAGGCTGCGGCCCACGTGCTCACCCGGCGGGAGGTCGGCTGCGCTGCATCCCGGGCTGGCCAGCAGGGCGTAGCCGGCGCCGCCACGCATGGCGGCAATGGCGCACAGCTGCGCCGCCCCCAGCATCCCGGGGGAACCGGCCACCACAAGCACCGCCGCCTGCCACTTGTGGCCGTCCCGAGGTCGGGGCGGCACCAGGCCGACGTCACGATCCTCCACCAGCCACGCCCGGGCCCGACCGCAGTCGAGGCCGAGCGGCTCGACGTGGACGAGCCCGGCGTGCTCCGGCCCGTCACCGAGGAGGAGGCCGGGCTTCTCGGCGCCGAAGGTGACCGTCTCGTCGGCCCGCACGGCCCGGGCGACGGCCCCGGTGTCACCGTCGACGCCCGTCGGCACGTCACAGGCCAGCACCGCGGCCCGCCCGGGATCGGGCGGGTCGTAGGCGCCGGAGAACCCCGTGCCGTAGGCGGCGTCGACCACCAGGTCGGCGGCCGGCAGCGTCGCGGTCGGGTCGGCGGCGTCGACGATCACGGCGTGGCAGCCCCACCACCGCAGCCACCGGGCCGCCACCCGGCCGTCGGCGCCGTTGCTGCCCTTGCCGGCCACGACCACCACCCGCCGGCCGCTGGCGTTCGGCCCCAGCATTGCCTTGGCGTGGGCGGCCAGGCGCCGCCCGGCCCGGCCCACCAGCGCCTCGTGGGTGGTGGTCTCCAGGGCGTCCTGGTCGATGGCTTGCATCTCGGCCACCGTCACGACGGGCCTCATCGAGGCCGCACCTCGCCGGGCCTCGCCGGCCCGTTGGTCGGCATCGTCATTCGGCCACCACGACGGCTTCGGCGATGAGGTCGGTGTGGGTGAGCGACACGTGCCAGCGGCGCACGCCTGCGGCCCGGGCCAGGTCCTCGGCCCGCCCCGCCACCCGGAGCCGCGGGCGACCCGAAGGCTCCCGCTCCACCCACACGTCGTGAAAGCCGAAGGCGCCGAGACCCACCCCGAGCGCCTTCATGGTGGCCTCCTTGGCCGCAAAGCGGGCCGCCAGCCGGTTGACCGTCCCGGCACAGGTGGAACGTTCCAGGGGCGTGAACACCCGCTCCTCGAACCCGGGCCGCCGGCCCAGGATCAGGCCGAAGCGGGCCACGTCGACGGCGTCGATGCCAACCCCGATCACGGGCCGACGCTACGCCGACCTGCCGTTGCTACTCGACGGTGACGACCTTGGCCAGGTTCCTGGGCTTGTCCACATCGTTGCCCCGGGCTGTGGCCAGGGCGTAGGCCAGCAGCTGGAGCGGCACGTTGTCGACGACGGGCTGGAACAGCTCGTGGCCGGCGCCGGGAACGGGGATGACGTGGTCGGCCAGCTTGCGCACGGCCGGGGTGTCGACGTCGCGCTCGTCCACCAGCAGCACGATGGTGGACCCGCGGGCCTTGACCTCCTCGACGTTGGAGAGGACCTTGCCCATCAGCCGGCTGCGGGTGGCGACGGCCACCACCACCGTGCCGGGCTCGATCAGGGCGATCGGGCCGTGCTTCAGCTCGCCGCCGGCGAAGCCCTCGGCCCGCAGGTAGCTGATCTCCTTCAGCTTGAGCGCCCCTTCGAGGGCCACGGCCCGGCCCACCCCCCGGCCCAGGAAGAAGAAGTCGCGAGCCTCGCTGATGACCGGGGCCGAAGCGATGCCCTTCACCGTGTCGCCCGCTTCGAGCGCCGTGGCCACCCGGGCCGGCAGCTGGTCGAGGTGGTGCAGCTTCTCGGCCACCTCCTCGGGATAGTGGGTGCCCCGCACCTGGGCCAGGTAGAGGGCCAGCACCTGCATGGCCACCAGCTGGGCCAGATGGCACTTGGTGGAGGCGACGCCGATCTCGGGCCCGGCCCGGGTGTAGAGCACGGCGTCGGCGTCACGGGCCATCGAGGAGTCGACGACGTTGCACACCGCCAGCACCGGCGCCCCCTGCTGCTTGGCGTGGTGCACGGCCTCGAGGGTGTCGATGGTCTCCCCGGACTGGCTGATGGCCACGACCAGGCTGGTGCGACCGAGGACCGGGTCCTGGTAGCGGAACTCGCTGGCGATCTCCACCTCGACCGGCAGGCGGCACCAGTGCTGGATCGACTGCTTGGCCACCAGCCCGGCGTGGTAGCTGGAGCCGCACGCAACCACGAAGACCTTGTCGATCATCCGCAGGTCGTAGTCGGACAGCCGCGCCTGGTCGAGGGTGATGCAACCGTCGACGATGCGGCCGAGGAGGGTGTCGCGCACGGCCGCCGGCTGCTCATGGATCTCCTTCGACATGAAGTCGGGGTAGCCGCCCTTCTCGGCCGCGGCCAGGTCCCAGGTGACCTGACGCTCCTCCGCCACCACCTCGGTGCCGTGGAGGTCGGTGACCCGGATCACGCCTGGCGTCAGCTCGACCACCCGGTCGTCGTCGATCACGTAGAACCGCTCGGCCCGGCCGTGGATGGCGGGGATGTCGGAGGCGAGGTAGGCGGTGGTGGCGTCGGTACCGCACACCAGCGGCGACCCCCGGCGGGCGGCGACGATCAGGTCGGGCTCATCGGCGTGCACGACGGCGATGGCGAACTTGCCGTGCACCCGGCGCAGGCAGGCCCGGACGGCGTCGGCCAGCTCCAGGCCCTGGGCCACCTGGTCGGCGATGAGGTGGCCGAGCACCTCGGTGTCGGTGTCGGACACCAGCTCACTGCCCTGGCCGGGCAGGTCGAGGGCGAGCTCGCGGAAGTTCTCGATGATGCCGTTGTGGACGATGGCCAGCCGTCCCGAGGCGTCGGTGTGGGGGTGGGCGTTGGCCTCGGTGGGGGCCCCGTGGGTGGCCCAGCGGCTGTGGCCGATGCCGCAGGCGATGTCGGGCGGGGCGTCGCCCACCCCCTCGCCCAGCTCGCTGATCGAGCGGGTCCCCCCCGCCTTGCGCCGCCGCCAGATGGTGCCGAGGGCCGGCCGGGCGATCCCGGCCGAGTCGTAGCCCCGGTACTCGAGCCGAAGCAGACCCTCGACCAGCAGCGGCACCACGGCCACCTCGCCGGTCGCGCCGATGATCCCGCACATGGAAGACGAGGCTAACGCCACCGATGCGGAACTGACGCGCCAGAACACCGCGCCCCCACCAGAACATCTGGCGCGCCACAAGCCCACGGCCAACTGACGCGCCAGAACACCGCGCCCCGACCAGGACGACTGGCGCGCCACAAGCCCACGGAGGCGTCGGCGGGCCGTTCGGTCAAGCCAGAACGGCCTCGACCGCGGCGGCGATGCAGCGGGCCGCGGCGACGGCGCGGTCCTGAGTCGGCGCCTCGACCATCACCCGGACCAGGGGTTCGGTACCGCTCGGCCGAAGGAGGACGCGACCGTGGTCGCCCAGATCGGCCTCGACCGCAGCGACGGCGGCGGCCACCGCATCGGAGGCGGCCAGGGCTTCCCTGGCCGAACCTGCAACCCGCACGTTCAGCAGCACCTGAGGCAGGCGCTGCACGACGCCTGCCAGATCGGCCAGCGGCCGGCCCGAGCGGTGCATGACGTCGAGCACGTGGAGGGCAGAGAGGAGGCCGTCGCCGGTGGTGGCCAGCCGGCGGAGGATGACGTGGCCGCTCTGCTCGCCGCCGAGGGCGAAGCCGCCCTCCTCCATCCTGTCGAGGACGTAGCGGTCGCCGACCGCGGTGGTCTCGAGGTGCACGCCGGCCTCGGCCATGGCCAGGTGCAGGCCGAGGTTCGACATGACGGTCACGACGACGGTGTCCCGGTCCAGCCGGCCGCGGGCCCGCAGGTCGAGGGCGAGCAGGGCCAACAGCTGGTCGCCGTCCACCACCTGGCCCCGGTGGTCCACGGCCAGGCACCGGTCGGCGTCGCCGTCCAGGGCGATGCCGACGTCGGCCCCGGTGGCCACCACGGCCTCGGCCAGGGGCCCGAGCTGGGTGGACCCGCAGCCGGCGTTGATGTTCACCCCGTCCGGCTCGTCGCCCAGCACGGCGGCCACGTCGCAGCCCAGGCGGCGCAGTACGGCCGGGCCGAGCCCGGCGGCGGCGCCGTGGGCGGTGTCGACCACCACCCGCAGGCCGGTGAGGCCGCGCCCCTCGAGGGTGCCGACCAGGTGGTCGCCGTAGCGCCGGCCCCCGTCGAACGGGGCAACCGTTCCGAGGTCGGCGCCCGAGCGCAGCGTGGCACCGGCGTGCAGCTCGGCCTCGATCCGCCGCTCGACGTCGTCGCTCAGCTTGCGCCCACCGGGCCCGAACAGCTTGATCCCGTTGTCGGCGAAGGGGTTGTGGGAGGCGGACACGACCGCTGCGGGGGCGCCCTCGGCCTCGGCCCAGAAGGCCACGCCCGGCGTGGGGAGCACGCCGAGGTCGGCGACCTCGGCGCCCTCGGCGGCCAGGCCGGCCACCAGGGCGGCAGACAGCAGCGCCCCCGAGCGACGGGGGTCACGGCCCACGAACCACTTTCCGGTGCCGAGGACACGGGCGGCCGCCCGCCCGAGGGCGAGCGCCACCTCCGGCGTCAGCTCGGCGCCAGCGACCCCCCGGAGGCCGTCGGTGCCAAAGCGCATCAGCGCCCGACTACCGCTTGGAGTACTGCGGAGCCTTGCGGGCCTTCTTGAGGCCGTACTTCTTGGCTTCCTTCTCGCGGGCGTCGCGGGTGAGGAAGCCGGCCTTCTTCAGCTTGCCCCGCTGCTCGGGGTCGAGCTCGATGATCGAGCGGGCGATGCCCATGCGCAGGGCGCCGGCCTGGCCCGTGATGCCCCCGCCGTGCATGGTGACGTCGACGTCGTACTGCTCGTCGAGCCCGGCCACCTTCAGCGGCTCAACGATGATCATGCGGTGGGTGGGCGAGGGGAAGTAGTCCTCGAGCGACCTGGAGTTGACCGTGATGGTGCCAGTGCCCTCCCGGAGGCGGACGCGGGCGACGGCCTCCTTGCGGCGGCCGGTGGTCTGGGTGAGGGGCTTCGGCATCAGGTCGTCCTGTTCGCGTCTTGTGAGCTAGCGGGCGTCGCGGCGGGCGCCGGCGATCTCGAAGGGGGTCGGCGCCTGCGCCGAGTGCCGGTGGGTGGGGCCGGCGTAGACCTTGAGCTTGCGCAGCATCTGGCGGCCGAGCGGGCCCTTCGGCAGCATGCCCTTCACGGCCCGGCGCACCAGCTCCTCCGGCTTGGTCTCGAGCTGCTGGCGGTAGCTCTGGCTGCGCAGGCCCCCGGGGTAGCCCGAGTGCCGGTGGTAGAAGGTCTTGTCGGCCTTGTCAGAGGTCATGACGACCTTGCCGGCGTTGACGATGATCACGTGGTCGCCGGTGTCGAGGTGGGGGGTGAAGATGGCCTTGTGCTTGCCCCGCAGCAGGCGGGCGACCTCGGTGGCCAGCCGGCCGAGCACCAGCCCGTCGGCGTCGACCTCGTGCCACGCCCGGGTCACGTCGCTCGGCTTGGTGGAGTAGGTGGGCACCGCGTCGCGCTCCTCGGGTCGAAATCGCTCAGGTGGCCGAGGCGCGGCGCGACGAGCGCGCCTCCAGGACCGACCGGGAGAGGATAGGGGCCGCCCGCCGGGCCGGCAAGCTGCCGGGCTCGGCCCCGGCGCTACCGTGCCGGACCGGTGATCACCCTCGCTGACGTCGCTGCCGCCCGGGAACGGGTGGCGGCGGTGGTACGGCCCACCCCCGTCCGGGAGAGCGACTCCATCAGCCAGGCGTGCGGGCGCACGGTGCTGCTGAAGCCCGAGAACACCCAGCGCACCGGCTCCTACAAGGTGCGGGGGGCCTACAACCACATCGCCCAGCTGCCGGCCGGAGTCGCCGTGGTGGCCGCCAGCGCCGGCAACCACGCCCAGGGGGTGGCCTTCGCCGCCACCGCCACCGGGCGCCAGTCCACCATCTTCATGCCGCTTGGGGCCTCGCTCCCCAAGATCGACGCCACCCGCGGCTACGGCGCCGAGGTCCGTCTGGCCGGCGTGGTCGTCGACGACACGTTCCTGGCCGCCCGGGTCCACGCCGAGGCGAACGGGGCCGCCCTGGTGCCCCCCTTCGACGACCTCGCCGTCATCGCCGGCCAGGGCACGGTGGGCCTCGAGGTGGCTGACGAGGCGGCCGAGGCCGAGGTGGTGGTGGTCCCGATCGGCGGCGGCGGGCTGATCGCCGGCGTGGCCACCGCCCTGGCCCACACCCGACCAGGCGTGAAGGTCATCGGCGTCGAGGCCGAGGGGGCGGCCGCCATGACGGCCGCCGTGGCCGCCGGCCGCCCGGTGATGCTCGACCGCATGGCCACGATGGCCGACGGCCTGGCCGTGCGCTGTGTGGGCGAGCTGACGCTGGCCCACACCCTGGCCTACGTCGACCAGATCGTCACCGTCACCGAGGAGGAGATCAGCCGGGCCCAGCTCCTGCTCCTCGAGCGGGCCAAGGCGGTGGTCGAGCCGGCCGGCGCCGTCGGCCTGGCCGCCGTCCTGGCCGGCAAGGTCCCCGGCCATGGCCCCGTGTGCTGCATCCTCTCCGGCGGCAACATCGACCCGCTGCTGCTGATGAAGGTGATCCAGCACGGGTTGAAGAGCGCCGGCCGCTACCTGGTGCTGCGGGTGGACATGGCCGACCGACCGGGCCAGCTGGCCCGTCTCAGCGCCCGCCTGGCCGACCTGGGCCTGAACATCCTGGACGTCGAGCACCACCGCTCGGGCGCCCGCATCGAGTTCGACCAGGTCGAGGTGCTCCTCACCCTCGAGGTCCGCAGCCCGCAGCACGGGGCGGAGATCATCGCCGCTCTGACCGCCGACGGGGCTCGGGTCGAGGTGGTCAGGTAAGAGCCTCATCGGCTCCTCACAGGCCGTTGAGGACTCGGCTGACGGCCGGGTAGCCGAGGAAGAGCAGGAAGCCCATGCCGAGGAGCACGAGGGGCACGACCATGCGTTCGCTGGCTTCGTTGGCGTCGGTCTCGGCCTCGGTCATCCGGCGCTGCCGCAGCGACGCGGCTTTGGCGACCAGGG
>JBBPYZ010000147.1:0-3061 GCA_038199465.1 Acidimicrobiales bacterium
CACCGGGCTGTACGAGGACGTGTACACCACCCTGGTCGAGGCCCCCTCCGAGCCCGGCGGCAAGGCCACGCTGGGTGTCCTGGTCCACCCGCTCACCATCTGGCTGTGGATCGGCGCCGGCCTCATGGCCGTCGGCACCCTGCTGGCCGCCATCCGGGCCGGCCGGCCTCTCCCGCCGGCCCCGAAGCGGCGCCCGCCGCCTGCGGCGCGCCGCCACCCCGACCGCCAGCGGGCCGGCGGCGCCAAGCGCCAGCTCGACAAGGTCCCCGTCGGCGCCCGCAGCCGCAATGCGACCACGCCGAAGGCCACGCCGTGAGCTCTGAGGCAGAGGTGGGCGCAGCCAAAGGGGCCGGTGTCGAGACCGACCCGGCCCGTGACCGGGCGAGCGCAGCGAGCGAGCCGGCGGACGGCGGGCATCCCCCGTCTGCTCGGATGAGGGCACCGAGGAGCGGGGTAGGCGAGCCCAGAGCCGGAGGGGCGCAGAGCGACACCGACGCTCTCCCCGGGCGGGGTCGGCGAAGCGTGTTCGTCGCGGTGCTCCTGGCCGCCGTGGTGCTGGGAGCGTTCGTGGTGCTGCTGGTGGGGGCCAAGGAGCCGGACAGCCGCAGCACCGTCGTGGGGAAGCCGGCGCCGGGGGCCGACCGCGCCTTTGCCACCATCGACGGGGGCAACCAGGTGCGGTTGACCGACTTCTCGGGCCGCTACGTCGTCCTCAACTTCTTCGCCTCGTGGTGCACGCCGTGCGTCATCGAGCACCCGGAGCTGGTGCGGTTCCAGCAGCAGCACGCGGCGTTGGGCGACGCCACGGTGGTGCAGGTCCTCTACAGCGACAAGCCCGGCCCGGCCCGCGACTTCATCAAGAAGTACGGCGACGGCGGCTGGCCGGTGCTGATCGACGAGGAGGGACAGTTCGCCCTCGACTACGGCGTCACCGGGCCGCCCACCTCGTTCCTCATCGACCCGCAGGGCAACGTCCTGACCAGCGTGAAGGCGGCCATCGACCAGGCCGGCCTCGAGGACCTGCTGACCCGGGCGAAGCAGGGCCGTCCCTAGTGCGGCGCTGGCTGCCCCTGGCCCTCCTCGGCGGCCTGCTGGTGGCGGCGCTGGCCGTGGCCGCCCGGCCGCAGGTCGACAACAGCGAGGGGGCCCGGGTCGAGCGGATAGCCCGGGAGGTGCGCTGCCCCACGTGCCGGGGGCTGTCGGCCGCCGAGTCCGACGCCGAGGCGGCCACTGCGGTGAAGGTCTTCATCCGGGAACGGCTGCGCCAGGGGGCCGCTGACGGCGAGATCAAGGCCGAGCTGGCCGACCGGTTCGGGGTCAGCATCCTGCTGCGCCCGCCGGCGTCGGGGGTCAGCGGGCTGGTGTGGGCCATCCCCGTCGCCGCCTTCGTGCTGGCCATCGGGGGGTTGGGCTACGCCTTCTGGCGGTGGCGGGCCCGGGGGCTGCGCCGGGCCAGCGACGAGGACATCGTGCTGGTGGAGCGGGCGAGGCGGGCGTGAAGACCGACGAGCTGCGCACCGAGCTTGAGGAGGAGCGCGACTTTCTGCTCCGCTCCCTCGACGACCTGGAGTCCGAGCACGCTGGCGGCGACCTCGACGACGACGACTTTCGGGCCCTCGAGGAGGACTACACCGCCCGGGCGGCGGCGGTCCTGCGTCGCCTCCAGCACCTCAACGCGGCGCCCGCTCCTGCCGCGGCCGAACCGGAGGCGGCGGCCGACCGCCCGGACAGCGCGGGCCCGGCAGAAGGCCCGGCCGTCCGCGGGTCGCCCCGCCCCAGGACCACGGCCCGGCGACGGTGGCCGATGGTGGCCGGCATCGCCGCCACCCTCGCCCTGGCCGCGGGGTCCGGCTACCTCGTCACCCAGTCCTCGGGGGAGCGTCGGCCCGACCAGGGCGTGTCCGGGGGCCCGGACAGCACCCCCCGCAGCCTGCTGCAGACGGCCATCGACCTCGACAACGCCGGCCGCCTGGTCGAGGCGGCCAAGCAGTACGACGCAGTGCTGGCCGAGGAGCCGGACAACGTGGTTGCCCTCACCCGGCGGGGCTGGCTCATCGGGCTGACGGGTCGCCAGACGGGCAACGTCGAGCTGTTGCAGGGCGGCCTCGGCTACCTCGAGCGGGCCACCACGACCGACCCCAGCTACGCCGACGCCCACGTCTTCAAGGGCCTGGTGCTCGGGGCGCTCCGCCGACCGGGCGAAGCCGGGTGCGAGTTCCGCCTGTGGCTGGCCATCGCTCCCATCACCCACGAGCGCCGATCAGCGGTCGAGGCCGCTCTCGACGAGGCCATCACCCAGGCCGGCGGTACCCTCGCCGACTGCCCCGAGCCTCCCGTCCCCGTGCCTGTCGACCCGGCCTCGCCGACCCCGACGACTCCGTAGCGGCAAGCTCGCCCGGAGTCACCCGACAACTGGCGCGCCAGTTGTCCTTGTCGGACCGCGGACTTGTGGCGCGCCAGTTGGCCCGGGTAGGTGGCGCGCCAGTTGTCCTCGTTAGGACGGGGTGTTCTGGCGCGCCAGTTGGCCGGCGAGGGGGCGGCTGGTGTGCCCGACGCTCCGCCCGGGTAGGCGCTGGCGGTGGAGACGTTGGGCGAGGACGGGGTCGTGGAGGTTGTGGACTCGGTGCGGGCGCGGGTCTCGCACGAGGAGCACGAGTACGCCGACGGGGCCGAGCGTCCCCTGGGCGGCTACGCCGTGCTGCTGTCCGGCTACCTCGCCACCGTGGTCGGCCTCGGGCTGGTGGTGCGGCGCCGGCGCACGCTGCCGGTGCGGCCGGCGGCGGCCGACCTGGCCCTGGCCGCGGTGGCCACCCACAAGATCGCCCGGATGCTGTCGAAGGACACGGTGCTGGCCACGGTCCGCATGCCCTTCACCCGCTTCGAGGAGCCGTCCGGCTCCGGCGAGGTGAACGAGTCGGTGCGGGGCCGGGGCCTGCGCCACGCCGTGGGCGAGCTGCTCACCGGCCCGTTCTGCCTGGCCCAGTGGGTGGCCACCGGCTTCGCCTTCGGCCTGCTCCTGGCTCCCCGGGCCACTCGCCAGGTCGCCTCGGTCTTCTGCGCG
>JBBPYZ010000148.1:0-7343 GCA_038199465.1 Acidimicrobiales bacterium
CTCGCATGCGGCCCGCCGCTCGGCGTAGGCCGACCCGGCCAGGGCGCGGGACTGGCCCGAGTGCACCACCAGCACCTCAATGCCCTCGGGCAGCGGCACCGGGGTGACGGCGAGGGTGGCACAGTCGATGAGCAGGGCGCAGCCGGCGACGCCCGCCGCCGAGGCCAGCTGGTCCATCACCCCGCAGGGCACCCCGCTGGCCCGCTGCTCGGCCCGCTGGCCGAGGAGGGCGAGCTGAACGGTGTCGCCTCGGAAGCCGAGGGCCAGCGCCACCGCCAGCTCGAGGGCGGCACTGGACGACAGCCCGGCCCCGACCGGCAGGGTGGTCTCCACCGTCCCCTGGCCCCCGGCGACCCGGTCCGAGCCGCCCCGCACCCGCACCGGCGCCGCACCGAGCTCGACCACCACTCCGGCCAGGTAGCGGGCCCAGGGCGGTTCCACGCCTGCCGCGTCCTCCACCTCGATGGCCACCTCGGCCACACCTGGCTCGGCCGCCGAGGCGAGACGCACCACGCCGCCCCCCGGCTGGACGCGAACGGTGGTGCCGAGGTCGACGGCCATGGGCAGGACGGGACCGCCGGTGTAGTCGACGTGATCGCCCATGAGGTTGACCCGCCCGGGCGCCCAGGCCGCCGCCATCAGGCCCCGGGCAGGGCCCGCAGGCGGGCTGCGGCGTCCTCGGGTGACACCGGGTTGAAGTACATTCCGCTGCCCAGCTCGCCGGCGGCGACGAAGCGGGGCGTGCCCGGCGCCCGCAGGAGCGGGGCGATGTGGGCGTGGAGGTGGGCCAGCGGCCAGTCGCCGGCGTCGGAGGGCCGCTGGTGCCACCACAGCATGTAGGGCATCGGGGCGTTGAACAGCTGGTCGAGCCGGGCCAGGGCGTCGACCAGGACCTCGGCCAGCGCGGTGCGCTGCCCGTCGTCCAGGGCCGGGAGCGACTGGATGTGGCCGGAAGGCGCCACCCGCAGCTCGAAGGCCCAGGCGCTGGCCTCGGGGCACCAGGCCCGCCACGGGCCCGACTCGCTGACGACCGTCCGCCCCGGCGGGGTCTCGCACAGCGCGCAGCAACCCAGCGTCAGCTCCCGCAACGGCGCCTGCGGCACCTCGTCAAAGGCGTAGGCCTGCCCGTGGGGGTGGTCGATGGTGGCGCCAACCTGGGCGCCCCGGTTCTCGAAGAGCAGGACGTAGGCCACGCCCGCGAGGGCGCCCATGGCCACGGTCCGGTCCACCCACAGGTCGACGACCCGGCGCACCCCCTCCACCCCCAGCTGCCAGAGGGCGAGACTGTGCTCAGGTGAGTAGAGGAGCACCTCGGCCCGGTCCCCGCCGAGCGGTGGCCACCGGTTGGGGAACCAGCGGACGTCGTAGGGTTCGGGCGCCTCCTGGCCTCCCGGGCAGAACGGGCACGTCCCGGCTGGCCGGTTGGGGCGGCCCTGGCGTGCGCCGGTGACCACCACCTGGGCCCGGGTGAGCCGATCGAGCCGCACCTGCGGACCCTCTGCCACACCGTCGACCGTACGCGCCGCACGCTCGGCAACGCCGGGATCCGTCCGCTCCAGGTTGACGCCACGGTGGCGACCGGGGACGCTGAGACCGATGCCGATCGCAACCACCGAGGGGATCCAGCTGTACTACGAGGACGAGGGGGAGGCCGAGGACGAACCGCTTCTGCTCGTCATGGGCTTCACCGCCCAGCTCACCTCGTGGCCAGCCCCGTTCGTCGCCGAGCTGGTGCGACGGCGGTTCCGGGTCATCCGGGTCGACAACCGCGACTGCGGGCTGTCCAGCTACCTCGACGGCGTGGTGGTCAACCCGTTCGAGGTCGACCCCGACAAGGTGCCGTACCTGCTCGGCGACATGGCCGACGACCTCGTCGGCGTCCTCGACCACCTCGGGATCGCCAGGGCCCACATCGTCGGCGCCTCGATGGGCGGGATGATCGCCCAGACCCTGGCCCTCGACCACCCGGAGCGGGTGCGCAGCCTGTGCTCGATCATGAGCTCCACCGGCGCCCCCGACGTGGGCCAGCCGACGGCCGAGGCCGTCATGGCCCTCCTCACCCCGGCGCCCGCCGACCGGGAGGGCGTGCTGGACCGCAGCGTCGCGGTGTCGGCGGTGCTCGGCTCCAAGTCGCACCCCGAGGACCCCGCCGAGGCCCGGGCCCGGGCGGCCGAGTCGTTCGACCGGGCCTACTACCCCGAGGGGGCCACCCGACAGCTGGCGGCCATGCTGGCCAGCGGCGACCGCACGCCCCGACTGGGCCAGCTGCGCCTGCCCACCCTGGTCATCCACGGCCTTCAGGACCCCCTCATCCAGCCCGACGGCGGCCGGGCCACCGCCGCCGCCGTCCCCGGGGCCCGTCTGCTGGAGCTGGACGACATGGCCCACGACCTGCCGCCCCACCTGTGGCCCCTCCTGACCGAGGCCATCGCCGACAACGCGCGCGGCGTGGGCTGAGGGTGACGCCCAAGGCCCGGGTGGCCCAGGCCCGCGCCCTCGTCCAGGCCTTCGAGCCGGTGGACCCCGACCAGGACGCGGCCCGGTCGGCCACGCTGGACCTGCTCGATGGCACCGCCGACCCCCTCGGCCGCCAGGACCACGGCCACCTCACCGGCTCGGCCCTGGTGGTCGACGCCGCCTTCGAGCGGGTGCTGGTGCTGTGGCACAAGAAGCTGGCCATCTGGGTGCAGCCGGGCGGCCATCTCGACGGCGACGGCGACCTGGCCCGCTCGGCGCTGCGGGAGGCGGTCGAGGAGAGCGGCATCGCCGGCCTTCGCCTGGCGGGCGCCGTGCCCGTCGACCTCGACGTGCACCGGGTCGCCCCGGTCGACGCCGCCCCCCACGATCACCACGACGTCCGCTTCGTCGTGGTGGCGCCGCCCGGCGCCGAGCCGGTGGCCAACGCCGAGGCCGACCGCTTCCGCTGGCTGACCCTGGCCGAGGTCGAAGCCGATCCCGGCTGCGACCTCAGCCTGCGCCGTCTGGCCCGCCTCGGCCTGACCTCGCTGGCGGCACCGGCAGGCCCGTCGGCGCAGCCCTGAGGCCCCGCTACCCTTCGCCGGCCATGGCCACCGTCGTCTTCCTCCACGCCCACCCGGACGACGAGTGCCTGACCACCGGCGGCACCATGGCCCGCCTGGCGGATGAGGGGCACCGGGTGCTGCTCGTCACCGCCACCGACGGGGCGCTGGGCGAGTGCCCCGAGGGTCTGCTCGCCGACGGCGAGGAGCTGGCCGAGCTGCGGGCCCGGGAGGTGCAGGCCTCAGCCGCCGCCCTCGGGGTGGCCGAGCACCGGTTCCTCGGCTACGGCGACTCGGGCATGGTGGGCACCGAGGGCAACGCCGTCTCCGGGGCCTTCTGCAACGTCGACGTCGAGGAGGCGGCCTCCCGGCTGGCCGCCTGGCTGGCCGAGGTGGGGGCCGACGTTCTGGTGGCCTACGACGAGCACGGCGGCTACGGCCACCCCGACCACATCCAGGTTCACCGGGTTGGGGTGCGGGCCGCTGAGCTGGCCGGAACTCGGGCGCTGTACCAGGCCACCGTCAACAGGGAGGCGGTGCTGGCCCTGATGGCCCAGGCCGCCGAGCTCGGCATGCTGGGGGAGGACGGCAGCGGCCCGTCGCCCGAGGAGATGGCCACCATCGGGCTGCCGGCCGCCGAGATCACCACCATGGTCGACGTCAGCGCCTACACCGCACCCAAGCAGGCGGCGATGCGCTGCCACCGCACCCAGATCGGCGACATGGCCTTCTTCCTCGGCCTGCCCGGCGAGACCTTCTCCCAGGCCTTCGGCCGGGAGTGGTTCGTGCGGATGCGGGCACCCGAGGGCACCCCCGAGGACCACCTCGTCTGATCCCCCTCCCGGGATGGGAGGCTGCACCTGTGAGCCACGTGGTCATCAACGCCATCAACGTCCCCGCCGAGCAGCACGACGCCATGGCCGAGCGCTTCGCCAAGCGGGCCGGCCTGGTTGAGCAGGCCGACGGCTTCGAGCGCTTCACCCTGCTGCGCCCTGCTGACGGCCGCGACGTCTGGCTGGTCATGACCCAGTGGCGGGACGAGGCCGCCTTTGCCACCTGGCTGGCCTCGTCCTCCTTCGGCCAGCAGCACGACGGCCGCCAGACCCAGGGCACCCCCGCCGGCGGCAACGAGATCTGGGCCTTCTCGGTGGCCCAGCAGGCGGGCTGAGCCCCTCGTCGTCCACCGCCGAGCGGACGAGCGTAACCCAGACCGACCTGTCAAGACGTCCGGAGCCTCAGCAAGGTCAGGATCCCGGCGGTGTCGCACGCATCGAAGCCCATCTGCCTGCAGCCTGGGCCGATCTGGCTCAGGCGGGGCAGAAGCCGCCGAGGGTGAGGCCCCGCACGTCGATGCGGCGCACCGTGCCGAGGGGGGCGCGCACCTTGACATAGAGGCGCGCTCCCTGGCAGTCGCCCTCGGTGACGGCGAGGTGGACGACGGCGCGGTCTCCAGACTGCACCTTGACCAGACCCACGGGCCGGGTGGGCGACCCGGTGAGACCGGCTCCGACGACATCGACGGGCAGCGGGCCGACGTTGGCCACCATGAGGTCAAAGCCGCTGCCCGGCCGGCGCTCGTTGGCCAGGTCGTAGGTCAAGGTGACCCGTGGCGCCAGCAGACCGGCCCACCAGGTGAGGGACAGCGCGATCACCAGGGCGGCCAGCGCCGCGCAGGACCAGGCGGCGGGATGGCCTGAGGGCTGGAAGCCACGGGCGCGTCATCGCCGTCAGCGACCATCTTCACGTCTGTAGGGGTCATGCCTGCCGGGGTCATGCCTGCTGCCCCGATGCGTACGCAGCGCGGAGGGCGGTGATCACCTCGTCGAGGGGGCGTCGCCGCCGCGCAGTCCGCCGGTTATGGGCGGCACCAGCGGTGCGCACTGTGCGAGGAACGTTCGGCACGGGTTCGATGGGCCGGTGCGGGCAGCTGCGGGTAAGGAGGCCTGAGGCGCTCGGCTTCAGCATTCCTGGTAGAGCAAGCAAGGCGGTGTCCGACGCGCTGAGGTGGGAAGTGCGAAAGGGGCGCGCCATGCGCCTCGGTCGGTCGCTCTACCGAACCGACTCGATGCCGAGATCAACAGAATGGTGGATACGAGATCGCGATACAGCGCACCAGCGCTTTGTCGCTCACATGCTGGCAGAACAAGAGGCGACCCTGCCGTGACCTCAGGTCGCGGGACACCGCGCGACTCCGGCACCTCGGTGGCGCACAGGAACACCCGTGAGCAACGACCCGTTCACCGAGGCCGTCAAAAAGACGCTCAAGTACTGCCCGACGTTCCCGCACCGCTTCGGCTCCATCGCCGATGCCCGAGTGTTCTGCGAGACCTTCTTCGAGAACTATAACCATCATTACCACCACTCCGGCATCGGACTCCGCACGCCGGCGTCCTGGACGTCATCGATGGCTTGACTCGGCGCCGAGTCTGCTTGCATAATGCAAGCATGCCGAACGTGCTGGTTCGTGATCTCCCCGACGATGTGCACGCCGAGCTGCAGCGACGTGCCCTCCAGCACGGGCAGTCCTTGCAGCAGTACCTGACCGACGAGCTGACAAGGCTCACCGCCCGACCGCCGATGGCGGAGGTGCTGGCCCGGATCTCCAGCCGGCGCGGCGGCCGGGTCGGTCTCGACCAAGCGGTCGACGACATCGCCGCCGAGCGGGACCGGCGGTGATCGTCATCGACGCGTCCGTGATGGTCAACGTCTTGGCCGACGACGGTGATGACGGGGCACTGGCTCGCGACCACGTCGCCCGAACCGATCTGCACGCCCCTGAGCTTGTCGACGTCGAGACGGTCTCAGCACTGCGGAGGCGTTGGCTCTTCGGGGACCTCAGCGACGAGCGCTTCGCTTTGGCCCTCGACGACCTCGAAGCTCTGGAGCTGGCGCGCTTCCCGGCGCTCCCCTTGATGCGCCGGGCGTATGAGCTGCGGGCCAACGTCACGGCCTATGACGCCGCCTACGTCGCCCTCGCCGAAGTCCTCCACTGCCCACTCGTGACCGCAGACGCTCGTCTCGCACGTGCACCCGGCCTCAGGTGCGAGGTGAAGGTGCTTCGCCCCGCACCTCCCACGACGCCCACGTCCGCTACCTGAGGCCGCCAGGGCCCCAGCGATGCGTGCCGTCTCGATGCGGCTCAGGCCAGTTGCACCGCGGCTCCAATCCGGGCGGCCCCAGTCCGCGGTGAATGTACCTTCCCGAACAAGCTACACGCAGCGCACATCGTCCTTCGAGCCTCAGGTCGAGGTAGGCGGCGCCGATGTGAGACGGTGAGGGATCGCCCGAAGTTCCTGGACTGGACTGGACTGAATTTCATGCATCACAGACAAATGCTCGCAAAGGGGGCGCTGATCTTCGGATCCATCCTGGCCGCTGGGGCGAACGGTCAGGTCAGCAACTTCAACGCGTCCGGCTCGACCCACCTGATCGTCGATGTTGCGGGCTGGTTCCCCCGGTGATACGGAGAGCGGTGCTGGCAGCTGGCGTCGTTCTGGGCGTGCTAGTCGGCTCGACCTCGCCGGCCTCAGCCTTGGAGACGACTCCGATGCAGGTGGCGGCCGCCTTGCCGGTCGACTACCCGCGCCCCCGCACACCGGTGGAGCAGCGACTCGTCACTGGCTTCCTGCAGCTGGTGAACGCTGAGCGGGCGGCACGCGGGCTGCCCGCCCTGGCTGCCAGCCCCGACCCCGAGGACCGGTGGGGTGCCTACCGCGCCCAGTACACCCACGACAACTGCTCCGCCTCGTGCCACGCCCGCCCGAGCGATGAGACGCCGTACCAGGCGTTGTTGCCCGAAGGATGGGGATGGCGGGGCGAGGTCTCGTTCGGTCACCTCACGGCGCGCAACTACACGATCGGTGACGCGCTGATCGGCTTCATGGCGTCCTCCGGACACCGCGACATTCTGCTCGGCACCGGTAGCGGGGCGGCGCTGTCGGTCGGCGTGGTGTGCGCAGACGGCCAGATGACCGTCATCGGCAACGTGCTGCAGCGCACCACCGCCTCCGTCGTCTTCCCGCCGACACCGGCCACACCCGTGGTAACCGGGGCCGGCGCTGGCGAGCGCTGCGACGTACCGCCTGTGCTGACCGCCTCCTCCCCGCCGACCTCTGCCACCGTGGGAGCCGGCTTCGGGCCGTACACCTTCAGGGCCACCGGGAACCCCGCCCCCACCTTCACCGTGGGCAGCGGCAGCCTGCCTGCCGGGCTGAGTCTCAAC
Source organism: Acidimicrobiales bacterium (assembly GCA_038199465.1). GTDB lineage: Bacteria > Actinomycetota > Acidimicrobiia > Acidimicrobiales > JAUJNH01 > JAUJNH01. Next base: position 7,243 of record JBBPYZ010000148.1, read on the forward strand.
TCGACCAGCGGGGTGTTGTCGGGCACACCGACCGCGGCGGGAACCTTCACCTTCACCGTCCGCGCCTCGAACGGGGTCAACCCTTCGGCCCTCAGCACGCC
>JBBPYZ010000149.1:0-4458 GCA_038199465.1 Acidimicrobiales bacterium
TAGAGCTGCTTGTCGAGGTTGCCGATGCCAAGGGTGCGGCCCTCGACCTCGACCACGACCCGGCGCTCAGCCATCCCCGAGCCCTTCACCCGGACCGACGTCCGCCGCCGCCCGATCGCTGCGCAGGCCCTTCAGCACCGGGTGGCGGAGGGTGCCGCTGGAGGTGATCTCGCGGTAGGCGACCTCGACGACCAGCAGTGGCTGCACGAAGCGCACCCGCGGCGTCCTGGGCGCGTCGAGGAAGGGGCTGGATGGCATGGCGAAGCGCTCCATCACCGGCTGCAGCTGCTCGAGCATGGCCTCGGTGAGGCCCGAGCCGACCTGGCCGGCCCAGCGGAGGCAGGGCCCGTCGGGCCAGGCGGCCCGGTGGCCGGGGTCGACCCACCCGACGGCCATCGAGCCGATGCGGCCCCGCCGGCCCCCTTCGCCCTCCTCCCAGCCCCCGACCACCAGCTCCCGACGGCCGACCGCCTTGACCTTGATCCAGCACGCCGACCGTCGGCCGGGGCTGTAGGGGGCGTCCTTCTTCTTGGCCACGAAACCCTCGAAGCCGACCGCCTTGCAGTCGGCCAGGAGTGCGTCGGGCCCCTCGTCGGCCTGCAGCAGGGGCGTCGTGGCCACGGCGGCCCCGAGGGCCTCGAGGCGCTTGCGCCGGACGGCCTGGGGCAGGGGGACGAGCAGATCGCCCTCAAGCCAGAGCAGGTCGAACACGATCAGCTGGACGGGGATCTCCGCCACCAGCTCCGGAGGGGGCCGGCGAACGTGCATGCGGCGCTGGAGCCGCTCGAACGAGGATCGACCCGTGCCGTCGAGCGCCACGATCTCGCCGTCGAGGACAGCCTCGACGCCGAGGCGGCTCGGCAAGCCGGCCAGCTCCGGATAGGCGTCGGTGATGTCGTTGCCCAGCCGACTGCTGGCGGCGAGTCGCCCCTCGTGGCACGTGACGATGGCTCGGACCCCGTCCCACTTCGGCTCGAGGTGCCAGCCGTCCAGAGACGGCGGGAGCGGCCCCGACCCGCAGAGCATCGGCGCCAGGACGGGTGGGGCCAGCGGGCTCAGGTCCGAACGCCGTGCGATGGCCGGTCCGTCATCGCTTGTCCCGCTCGAGCTCGACCCGCACGTGGTCGAGGAGGCGTTGGGTGACGGCGTCAGCGATGCGGCCGATGTCGTGGTCGGTGAGCGGCGGCCGGTCGGCCAGCCCCTCTTGGATCCGGAGCCGCACCGCGTCGAACGAGCCGAGGCTCTGCAGGATGCGCAGCTGGAGGACGTCGAGGTCGGCGACCACCCGATCGACCCGGCCCTCCAGGGTGTTGAGCTGGGCGGTTGAGGCCCTGGTGGTGCCGGTGACCAGCTCCGAGAGGGTGGTCAGGTGGTCGAGCACGCTGCGGAGGGTGTCTTCGGACGAGGCGTCGCCTTCGGATCCCTCGGGGGGGCGCTTCGCCGCTGGTGGGCGGGACCTCGGCCGAAGGGGATCGGGGGATTTGGGCGCGGCGCCGACGATCGGCGGGCGCGGTGCGGGGGCCGTCGACCGGCGGGTGGCCGGAGGCGTCTGCGGTGCTGGCTCAGCGGTTCGCGCCGCCGGCTGTGACCTGGGTCGCGCCGCCGGAGCTGGCTGAGGCGCGGGCGTGCTCCGGTTGGCGGCAGGGGGAGCGGGTTGGCGAACGGGCGGCGCCGCGGGCCGGTCGCCGGCCGACGCCGGACGTCGGCGCGGGCCGGCCGGGTGGACGGGCTGGGGACGCGGGTGCGCCGGTGAGGGGGGTTGGGCGGGCTGGCGCGCCTCTGGTCCGGACGGGGCAGGGACGCGGGTCCGGCCCGTTGCGTCACTCGGCCACGAGAGGTTCACGGCGAGGTCATCCACCTCATCGCTCAGGGCCATCGCCCCGCAGGATAGGTGGCCCACCTGCACCTAGGCTTCCATCATCGTTGTGCGCGGGGTCCGTCGGCGTGGCTGAGGTGCGGGTGCTGCAGGTGCTCGAGGCGTTGGAAGGGGGTACGGCCCGGCACCTCGTCGACCTGGTCACCACCGCCGGTGGGATCGATCACCACGTCGCCATCCCCTCGGAGCGGGTCGGGGGGCTGACGGACCGGGACGCCGCCGGCCGCATGGCCGCTGCGGGAGCGGTCGTCCACGTCATCGAGATGCGGCGATCGCCGCTGCAGCCCCGGAACGGATCGGCCCTGGTCGAGCTGGGGCAGCTGGTGCGCCGGATCCGACCTGCGGTGGTGCACGGGCACAGCTCGGTCGGCGGTGCGCTCGGTCGGGTGGCCGGCACGGCTGCAGGCCTGCCGCGCGTCTACACACCGAACGGCCTGGCCGTGGGCAAGGTCGCCCTGGCCGTGGAACGGGGGCTGGGTGCGCTCACCGACCGTCTCGTCGCCACGTCGGCCGGCGAGGCTGCTCTGGTCCTGGCCCGGCGTCTCGTGCCGGCTCACCGGCTGGTCACCATCCCCAACGGCATCGAGGTCGACGGCTGGGTTCCTCCCTCCGGCACGCCGGACCTCCGGGCCCTCCTCGGGCTCGATGCCGAGGTCCCCCTGATCGGCACCATCTCCCGTCTCGTCGCCCAGAAGGCCCCTGAGCGGTTCACGGCGCTGGCCGGACGGGTGCTGCTCGCCCGGCCCGATGCTCACGCCGTGCTGGTGGGCGATGGCCCGATGCGCGATGCCATAAGCCCCCACCACCTGCCGCCCGGCACGGCCAGCCGCTTCCACCACCTGCCCGCTCTGGGTAGCGCCGGCGCGGTGCTCGGCCAGCTGGATGTGTTCGTGCTCACCTCGCGTTTCGAGGGCTGCCCCTACTCGGCGCTCGAGGCCATGAGGGCCGGCACGCCAGTCGTGCTCAGCGACGTGGTCGGGAACCGGGAGGTGCTGGTCGACGGTGTGAGCGGGCACCTGGTGTCGGAGGAGGACAACCAGGCGATGGCGGCGCAGGTCCTCGACCTGTTGGCCGACGACGCCCGCCGCCGCGACATCGGGGCCTCCGCTCGGGAGCACGTCCGCCGCTTCGAGGTGCGGCAGATGGGCAGCGCGGTGGCGGCGTTGTACGGCGAGCTGTCGGCAGGCTGATGGGGGATCTGGCGGGGACCCTGGCGGGATCGCCGCCCGCCGGCGCGACCGGCTATGTTCTGGTGCCTTCGGAGGTGCTCCACGTTCGTCGGGGCCGGCTAAGAGGAAATGCGCAAAGGATGAAGCAGCGAGCATGAAGCGATCGATCGACATCGTGGTGGGTACCGTCCTGGCCCTGCTCTCCCTGCCTCTCATCCTCCTCCTGGCCGTTCTCACGGCCATCAACCTCAGAGCCTGGCCCTTCTTCGTGCAGACCCGCGTCGGGCTGGGTGGCCAGCCCTTCCGCATCCTCAAGCTCCGGACCCTGCCACCGTCCACCGCGCACTATGCGGACAAGCGGGCCATCGAGTCGATCCCGCTCTCGTGGCTGTCGTGCTCGATGCGGCGCACCCACGTCGACGAGCTGCCCCAGCTCCTGCTGGTGCCCTTGGGCCGCATGAGCTTGGTGGGCCCCCGTCCCGAGATGGCCTTCCTCCACGATCAGATGCCGGTCCCGTTCGCCCGACGTCGCACCCAGGTGCGCCCCGGCTGCACCGGCCTGTGGCAGATCGGGCACGAGTGCGGCGGCCTCATCGTCGAGGCGCCGGAGTACGACCTCCACTATGTGGACAACCGGTCGCTCCTCCTCGATGGGTGGATCATGTGGCGCTCGATCACCATGGTCGTCGATCGCAGCACGGTCAGCCTGGCCGATGTCCCTGCCTGGCTGACCCGGCCGGCCACGGTGACCCCGTTCAGCCTGGCCCACGCCGATATCGAGATCGACCCGGCGGCGTAGCTACAGGTCGATCCTGGCGCCGGCCAGGGCCCTGCGGGCGGCGGCCCGGCCGGAGCCGATGCAGGCGGGGACGCCCACCCCCTGGTAGGCGGCGCCGGCCACCTCCAGGCCGGCGGGCAGGCCGTGCTCGACGGCGGCGACCACCTCGGCGTGGCCGGGGGCGTACTGGGGGAAGGCGTCGATCCACCGGGTGACGTGGCGGGCCGCGGGCTCGCCGGTGATGCCGAGGGCGGCCGCGACCTCCTGGTGCAGGCTGGCCACCAGCAGGTCGTCGCTCAGGGTCAGCGCCCGGTCATCGCCGGCCCTGCCGGCCGAGACCCGCAGCACGACCATCCCCGGGGCAGCCACGTCCGGCCACTTCGACGATGCCCAGGAGCAGGCCGTCATCAGCCGGCGGTCGCGACGGGGCACCAGGAACCCGCTGCCGTCGAGGGGGTTCCCGACCTCAGCTGCCAGGTAGGCCAGGCAGACCATGGTCACGCTGGACGCGGTGAGGCCGCCCAGCCGGGCGGCCGAGGTGGCGGCGTGCCGCTCGAGGAGGGCGGCCGCCGGTCCGGGAGGCACGGCGAGCACGACTGCGTCGGCGGCGAAGCGGGCCCCCGTCCCGGTGACCA
>JBBPYZ010000150.1:0-3092 GCA_038199465.1 Acidimicrobiales bacterium
GGCGAACGTGCGTTCGCCTAGGGTGGAACCACACCGGTGTGCTTCGCTGTCACACCGTCTCCGTAGGGTCATCACCCACACCACTGAGAAGGGACATCGAGGCTCATGGCACCGAACGACCGGGCGAAGGCCCTCGACCTGGCGATGGCCGGCATCGAGAAGCAGTACGGCAAGGGCGCCGTCATGAAGATGGGGGACAAGACCTCCATGGAGATCGACGTGATCTCCACCGGGGCGTTGTCGCTCGACATCGCCCTCGGCATCGGTGGCCTGCCCCGCGGCCGGGTCACCGAGATCTACGGCCCCGAGTCGTCGGGCAAGTCCACCCTGGCCATGCACGTGGTGGCCGAGGCCCAGCGCAACGGCGGCATCTGCGCCTACGTCGATGCCGAGCACGCCATGGACCCGATCTACGCCCGGGCCATCGGCCTGAACGTCGATGAGCTTCTCATCAGCCAGCCCGACACCGGCGAGCAGGCCCTCGAGATCACCGACATGCTCATCCGCTCGGGGGCCATCGACGTGATCGTGATCGACTCGGTGGCGGCCCTCACCCCCCGGGCCGAGATCGAGGGGGAGATGGGCGACACCCACGTCGGCCTCCAGGCCCGCCTCATGAGCCAGGCCCTGCGCAAGCTCACGGGCACGCTCAACAAGTCGAACACCATCTGCATCTTCATCAACCAGCTGCGGGAGAAGATCGGAGTCATGTTCGGCTCGCCCGAGACCACTCCCGGCGGCCGGGCCCTCAAGTTCTACTCGTCCATCCGGCTCGACATCCGCCGCATCGAGTCGCTGAAGGACGGGGCCGAGGTGGTGGGCAACCGCACCCGGGTCAAGGTGGTGAAGAACAAGTGCAGCTCGCCGTTCAAGCAGGCCGAGTTCGACATCATGTACGGCAAGGGCATCAGCCGTGAGGGGTCGCTCATCGACATCGGGGTCGACCTCGGCATCGTGAAGAAGTCAGGGGCCTGGTACACCTACGAGGGCGAGCAGCTGGGACAGGGCCGGGAGAACGCCAAGGCGTTCCTCACCGACAACGTCGAGCTGATGGTCGAGATCGACGACCGGGTCCGTCGCAACGTCGGCATCGGCGTCCCGCCCGAGGATGCCCTTGGCTCCAACCCGTTGGACGACGACCCGATCTCGCTGGAGTAGAGCGGGGAGAGCGGCTCAGGCCACGGTGACTGGCGGTGTGGTGGGCGGCGCCGTGGTCGTCGTGGTCGTTGTGGTCGCCGGCCGGGTGGTCGTGGCCCGGGCCGTGGTGGTGGTCCGGCGGGTGCTGGGCGTCGTCGTCGCCGGCACGGTCGACCGCCGGGCCGCCGGCCGGGTCGTCGACGGCGCCGAGGTCGGGGCCACCACCGCAGGCGCCGCCGTGGTGGTCGGCGCCGCCCTCACCACCGTGGTGGGGGGCGCGGCCGGGCCGCCCTCGTCGCCTCCCCGCACGGCCAGCGCAACGGCGACCACGAGCACGACCAGGCCCGCCGACCCGAGGACGATGAGGCCGGCCCGGCTCCGGAGCCTGGCCGCCAGCCACGACCCGCTCGGGCCGTCTCCGCTCCCGCTCCCGGTCGCAGCTGCCGGCCGGCGATCACCTCGGGACGCAAGGGCCTCGGCCGGAAGGGCCACCGTGGCCCCGCCCACGGTCGTCGGCGGCACCGCCCCGCCGCCGAGGCCGGGACGGGTCGCCCGGGGTCGCCACGCCCGCAGCGCCTCGCTCATCTCGGCCGCCGAGACCCATCGGTCGGCCGGGTCGCGGGCCAGGGCCTTGTCGACCACGGCGACGAGCGCCGGGTCGAGGGCGGGCCGCAGCTCGCCCAGGCTGGGGGCGCCGCCCATGTGGATGGCCAGGGCCAGGGCCAGGGCCGTCTCGCCCTGGTGGGGCTTGCGGCCGGCGAGCGATTCGAACAGGACCACGCCCAGGCTGTACAGGTCCGAGGCCGGGCCCGCCGGCGCGCCGGCCACCCGCTCGGGGGCCAGGTAGGCGGCCGTGCCCACCAGGCCGCCCGAGTCGGTCAGGCTGCGGTCGTCGGCGCTCTTGGCGATGCCGAAGTCGCTCACCTTCACCGGCCCGTCGACCACGGCGGTCAGCAGGATGTTCCCCGGCTTCACGTCGCGGTGGACGACCCCCAGCCGGTGGGCGGCGTCGAGGGCGCCCAGGACGTCAAGGCCGACCCGCCGGGCCCGGCGGGGGTCGAGCACCCCCCCCTCCAGCTCGTCGGCCAGGCTGGTGCCGGGCAGGCACTCCATCACCAGATAGGGGACGCCGTCCTCCTCGCCCGAGTCGTAGACCCGGACCACGTTGGGGTGGCTGATGCGGGCGGCGGCCCTGGCCTCCTGGCTGAAGCGCTGGCGAACCTCCGGGTAGCGGGCCAGCTCGGGCCGCAGCGACTTGACGGCCACGGGTCGGGCCAGCCGGACGTCCTCGGCCAGGTGGACCTCGCCCATCGCCCCGTCCCCGGCGACGGGCCCCAATCGGTAGCGCCCGGCCAGCACCCCGCCCTCGGCCAGCCCTGGCACGTCGCTACCCCTACCCGATTCCAAAGGAGAGCCCAGACTAGTGACGGCCCGGTCCACGGTCGTGCGACCCGTCCGGCCCGGGAGCCGTCGGCCAGGGCCGCCGGTAGCCTCGGAACGTCGTGACCAGCCCCCTTCCCCCGCCCGGGACGTTCCATGTGCGCACCTTCGGGTGCCAGATGAACGACCACGACGCCGAGCGGATCGGCGGGCTGCTCGAGGCCCAGGGGCTGCAGCCGGTGGCCACCGTGGCCGAGGCCGACGTGGTGGTCCTCACCACCTGCACGATCCGGGAGAACGCCGACAACAAGCTGTACGGCACCCTGGGCCACCTGAAGTCGCTGAAGGCGGATCGGCCCGGCATGCAGATCGCCGTCGGCGGGTGCACGGCGCAGCGCGACGGGCAGGCCATCCTCGACCGGGCGCCGTTCGTCGATGCCGTCTTCGGCACCCACAACGTGGGTGCCGTCGGCCATCTGCTGGCCGAGGCCCGGGCCACCGGGCGCTCCCAGCTGGAGGTGCTGGACGGCCCCGACCCCGAGGGCGGGGCGTGGGAGCTTCCGGCCCGCCGGGAA
>JBBPYZ010000151.1:0-10800 GCA_038199465.1 Acidimicrobiales bacterium
GACGCCGGCGGCGTCGAGGGCGGCCGTGGCCGCCTCGAGGTCGAGGGCGGCCAGCCCGGGGAGGCCGGCCCCGGCCGGGATGCGCCCGGCCACCAGGTCGGCGTCGGTCACCGTGGGCTCCGTGCCACCCAGCCCGTAGCAGGCGGGCCCGGGCGAGGCCCCGGCCGAGCGGGGACCCACGGCCAGGGCCCCGCCGGGGTCAATGCGGGCGATCGAGCCGCCCCCGGCGCCGATGGTGTGCACGTCGAGGGAAGGGAGGCGCACCGGGAGCCCGGCCACGGTGCGCTCGCCGGCCGGGGCCGGTCGCCCGTCCTGGATCAGGCACACGTCGGTCGAGGTCCCGCCCATGTCGAAGGTGACGGCGTCTCCGAAGCCAGCGGCCGCCGCCGCCCACCCGGCGGCTGCGGCCCCGCCCGCCGGCCCCGACAGCAGGAGGCGGGCCGGAACCTGCGCCGCCTCCCCCACGGGCACCAGGCCGCCGGCCGAGGTGAGCACCAGCACCTCGGGCGCCAGGGCCCGAAGCCGCTCCAGGTACTCGGCGCACAGTGGCCGGAGGTAGGCGTTGGCCGCGGTGGTCGACAGGCGCTCGTACTCGCGGTGCTGGGGCGACACCTCGAAGCTGCAGGTGACATCCAGGCCCCTGCCCCGAAGCTCGGCGGCCACGGCCTGCTCGTGGCTGGGGTCGAGGTCGCTGTGCAGCAGGGACACCGCCACCGCCTCGACATCGGCGGGGACCTCGGGCACGGGGCCGAGCGGCACCAGCTCCTCGCCGGCCGGGCCCAGGCGGCCGGCCACCTCGAGCCGCAGGTGGCGGGGCACCAGCGGCGGCGGACGCCGGGCCTGCGGGTCGTACAGGCTCGGCCGGTCCTGGCGGGCGATCTCGATGAGGTCGGCGAACCCGGCGTTGGTGACCAGCGCCACCACCGCCCCCCGCCGCTCGAGGAGGGCGTTGGTGGCCACCGTCGTGCCGTGGGCCAGGACGTCGGGGGCGAACGCCTCGACCCCGGCACGCACCGCCCGGGCCGGGTCGTCCGGGGTCGACAGCACCTTGGCGATCCGCCCGTCCTCGGCCACCACATCGGTGAAGGTCCCCCCGGTGTCCACCCCGACGCGCACGGTGCGTTCCTAGTCGCTGATCGGCCCCTCTCAGGGCTCGTGGCCCGGCTGCATGCCCTTCACCGACTGGAACCCGAGGGAGTCAGCCTCCTCAGCCGGCTCGGCCTCGACCGGCTCGAGGACGAACCCCAGGTGATCGCCGCCCTCGACGTGACCCAGCACCCGGCCCACGAACCAGCCGTCGCAGCCGTCGAGGATCGGTACCTGGTGCGGCCCCGGGCTCCACCGGCAGCGGGCGAACTTGTCGACCTCGTCGCCCGTCTGGTGGCCGAAGAGCCGGGCCAGCGGGCCGTCGTCCTCCTGCAGGGCGTGCACCCCCAGGTGGGAGGCGGCCCGGGCCGTGCGGCAGGTGTGGTTCTTCTCGGACAAAAAGACGATGAAACGGGCGGGGCTGATGCTGCACTGGGTGGTGAAGCCGACCAGGCAGCCGGCCCGGGTGCCGTCGCCCTCGGTCGTGACGATGAACATGGGGTAGTCCAGCGTGGCCACCAGCCGGTGGAACCTGGACAGGGCGTCATCGTCGCCAGAACCGGCCATCTCAGGGCTGCACGATCTGGACGTGGTCGGCGCCCAGGCGCTTCTCCAGGCCGCGCAGCTGCTTCTCGGCAGCGTCGTCGTGACCGTCCCACACCACGACGGCGTCGGCGGCGTGGCGGGCCAGCCAGTCGTTGCGGCGGCCGAGGGCCATCCCGGCCTGCTGCTTGGTAGTGGGCGCCCTGCGGCCGACGGTCACCACCTCGCGAGCGCCGCCGAGCAGCGACCGGTGGTGCTCCTGGGCCTCGGGGCGCCACACCGACTCCATGGCCGGGTAGGGCAGGACGGCCACGTAGGGCACGCCGAGGGAGGCCGCCGCCTCGACGCCGAGCAGGGGAGCCCCGAGGTCCATCCCCGACAGGACGACGAGGTCGGGGTGCAGCAGCTTCTCGGCCAGAAGGCGGGTCCGCAGCAGGTCGCGGGCCCGGTCGGCCAGGGGGTTCGGGTCGTAGCCGCCCAGGCCGGTCAGGCGCAGGCCGGCGACCAGCACCGGGTGGCCGGCCAGGGTCTCCACCTTCTCGGCCACCAGATCGGTAGGGCCGGCCGCCTCGACGCCGCCGGCCGGGGGCTGCTCGCCGCCGCCACCCTTCTGCTCGACGCAGGCCCGCACGGCCAGCCGGTCGACGAGGTCGTTGCTCGGGTCGCCCGAGTGGCCCTTCACCCACTGCAGGATCAGCCGGCCCGACTGGAAGTGCACGACGAGCGGCTCCCACAGGTCACGGTTGGCCACCGGCTGGCGCTGGCTGTTCTTCCAGCCCTTGGCCAGCCAGCCCACGTACCACTTGTCCCGCCAGCAGTTGACGACGTAGGTCGAGTCGCTGACGATCACTAGCCGGCCGTCCAGCTGCTCGCAGGCGTCGAGCACCGCGGCCAGCTCCATTCGCTGGTTGGTGGTGGCGGCGGCGAAACCGCTGCGCCACCGGCCACCCGGCACGGCCCACGCCCAGCCGCCCGGTCCCGGGTTCCCGCTGCAGGCGCCATCGGTGTACACGCTGGTGGTGGGGCTCATGAAGGTCTCTTCCAGTCGCTGCGGCTGATCTTCGCATCCTCCCTCGGCGTTCCGTGGGAACATCGGGGCATGGATGACGGGATGATGTTCGACGGGTTCAGCCACCAGCTCCCCGACATCGATCCGTCCGAGACCCAGGAGTGGCTCGACGGGTTCGATGCGGTGGTCGACCACCACGGCCGCAACCGGGCCCGCTACCTGCTGATGCGGATGCTGCAGCGGGCCAAGTCCCAGCAGGTCGGCTTCCCGGCGAGTGTCTCCACGCCCTACATCAACACCATCCCGCCCGAGTTCGAGCCGTGGTTCCCCGGCGACGACGTCATGGAGCGCCACATCCGGGCCTGCATCCGCTGGAACGCCGCGGTCATGGTGACCCGGGCCCAGATCCGATCCGAGGGCCTCGGCGGCCACCTGGCCAGCTACGCCAGCTCGGCCTCGCTGATCGAGGTCGGCTTCAACCACTTCTTCCGGGGCAAGGACGACGGCGGCTACGGCGACCAGGTCTACTTCCAGGGCCACGCCGCCCCCGGCATCTACGCCCGGGCCTTCCTCGAAGGGCGCCTGTCCGAGGACGACCTCGACCACTTCCGCCAGGAGGTCGGGCGGATCGGGCTCTCCTCCTACCCCCACCCCCGGCTCATGCCCGACTTCTGGGAGTACCCGACGGTGTCGATGGGCATCGGCCCGATCAACGCCATCTACCAGGCCCGCTTCAACCGCTACCTCCACAACCGCCGGCTGACGGACACCTCCAAGGCCAGGGTGTGGGCGTTCCTGGGCGACGGCGAGTGCGACGAGCCCGAGTCGCTTGGCGCCCTGTCGCTGGCCGCCCGCGACCAGCTCGACAACCTGATCTTCGTCGTCAACTGCAACCTGCAGCGCCTCGACGGGCCGGTGCGGGGCAACGGCAAGATCATCCAGGAGCTCGAGGCCTCCTTCCGGGGCGCGGGCTGGAACGTCATCAAGGTCGTGTGGGGCTCACGCTGGGACGAGCTGCTGCAGCGCGACACCGACGGCGTGCTGCTGAACAAGATGAACGACACCGTCGATGGCGAGTTCCAGAACTACGCCACCCGGGGCGGCGCCTACGTGCGGGAGAACTTCTTCGGCCCCGACCCCCGGCTCCGCAAGATCGTTGACCACCTCTCCGACGACGAGCTGGCCACCCTGCCCCGGGGCGGGCACGACTACCGCAAGCTCTACGCCGCCTACAAGGCCGCCGTCGAGCACGAGGGCAGCCCTACGGTGGTGCTGGCCAAGACCATCAAGGGCTGGACCCTGGGGCCCGAGATCGAGGCCCGCAACGCCGCCCACCAGATCAAGAAGATGAGCGGCACCCAGATGAGGGCGCTGCGGGCCCGGCTCCACCTCGAAGAGGCCATCCCCGACGAGGCCCTCGACGCCGCCGACCCGCCCTACTACCGGCCGGCCGAAGGCAGCGACGCCAACGAGTACCTGATGGGCCGGCGCCGCCAGCTGGGCGGCTCGCTGCCCCGCCGGGTGGTGCGCAAGCAGAGCTTCACCCAGCCCGCCGACGGGGTGTTCGCCGAGTTCGACAAGGGCTCGAGCGGCCAGGAGGTGTCGACCACCATGGCCTTCACCAAGCTGCTGCGGAACCTGTTGCGCGACAAGGCAATGGGGTCGCGGGTGGTCCCCATCATCCCCGACGAGGCCCGCACCTTCGGCATGGACCCGCTGTTCGCCGAGGTCAAGATCTACGCCCCCTTCGGCCAGAAGTACGACCCCGTCGACTCCGGCCTCCAGCTGTCCTATCGCGAGTCGTCCTCGGGCCAGATCCTGGAGGAGGGGATCTCCGAGGCCGGCTCGATGGCCAGCTTCACCGCCGCCGGCACGGCCTACGCCACCTGGGGCCAGCCGCTGGTGCCGTTCTTTATCTTCTACTCGATGTTCGGCTTCCAGCGGGTCGGCGACCTCATCTGGGCCTTTGGCGACGCCCGGGGCCGCGGCTTTTTGTGCGGGGCCACCGCCGGGCGCACCACCCTGAACGGCGAGGGCCTCCAGCACGAGGACGGCCACAGCCTGCTCCTCGGATCCACCGTGCCCAACCTGTGCGCCTACGACCCGGCCTTCGCCTACGAGACGGCGGTGATCGTGAAGGACGGCATCCGTCGGATGTACGGCGAGGTGCCCGAGGACCGCTTCTACTACCTCACCCTCTACAACGAAAACCAGAAGATGCCGACCCGGCCCGAGGGGGTGACCGATGAGGACATCACCGGCGGGGTGTACCGCTTCGCCGAGGCGCCGCAGGGCCCCAGCCGCCCGGCCACCCTGCTGTTCAGCGGCAGCGCCAACGTGGCCGCCCTCGAGGCCCGCACCCTGCTGGCCGAGGAGTTCGACATCGCCGCCTCGGCGTGGTCGGTCACCTCCTACAAGGGGCTGCGGGAGGACGCACTGGCCACCGAGCGCTGGAACCGCCTGCACCCGGGCGAGGCGCCCCGCTCGTCGCTGCTGGCCGACCGCCTCGGCGACGCCGGCGGGCCGGGCAGCGCCGGTCCGATCATCGCCGTCAGCGACTTCATGAAGGCCGTGCCCGACCAGGTCGGCCGCTTCCTGGCCCCGCGGGGCTTCACCCCGCTGGGCACCGACGGCTACGGGCGCAGTGACACCCGCCCGGCGCTGCGCCGCCACTTCGAGGTCGACGCCGCCCACATCGTGGTCGCCACCCTCACCGCCCTGGTCGAGGCCGGCGAAGCCAAGGTGCAGGAGGTGGCCCAGGCCATCGAGCGGTTCGGGATCAACCCCGAGGCCGCCAACCCCCTCCACGCCTGAGGCGGCCGGGCGGCGCCACCGCCCCGGGCCGAGGCGCCGGGGCGGTGCCGAACTCTCGCGTCCGGGGGCGACCCGGGACGTGAACGCTAGCAGCATGCTGAAATACTCGGCTCAGCTGCCGCGAATCCTGGCGTCGTCGCAGGTCAGGTCGTCGCGGGCGCAGCCGCCTCGCTCTACTTCAGCACACTCCTAGTAGCGCTCGCGCTCGACGACGGTGCGGGTGCCGGAGTCGGACACGGTGCCCCCGTCCCGGCGGCGGGGGGCGAAGATGACCAGGTCGAGGATGACGCCGGCCACGCCAGCCAGCATGAGGATGACCCCGACGACAGCGAGGTTGATCCCGGCGATGTCCTGGTCGTTGAGGGCGAAGGTGAGGATGGCCCCCACCGCTATCAGGAAGATGCCCGCTCCGATGCCCATGGTGCTGCTCCTTGTCTGGGGAAGTCCCCGTCGGCCTGCTGGGCCAGAGGACTACCCAGGAGGTGCGACCCACCAACCGCACTCGGGCCAGGACGTTGCTCAACTCCCCCAAAGCCCCCACCGTGCCACCATCGGGGGATGGCCCCGACACTCGCCCTCAGCCTCGACGCCACGGCCGACGCCCTGCTGTCACGCGACCCGCTGGCCCTACTTATCGGGATGGTGCTCGACCAGCAGATCCCCCTGGAGAAGGCGTTCCGGGGCCCCTACGAGCTGAAGCAGCGGCTGGGCGTGGCCAAGCTCGACGCCGCCGCTTTGGCCGACTGGGACCCCGACGAGATGATCACGGCCTTTGTCACCCCGCCCGCCCTGCACCGCTACCCGGCGGCCATGGCCGGCCGGGTGCAGCAGCTGTGCCGCCTGGTCGTCGAGCAGTACGATGGCCGGGCCGACCGGATCTGGCGTACAGCCGCCGACGGCGCCGAGTTGCTGGCCCGGGTGAAGGCGCTCCCCGGCTTCGGCGAGCAAAAGGCGCGGATCTTCGTGGCCCTGCTGGGCAAGCAGCTGGAGATCGAAGTGCCGGGCTGGCGGGAGGCCTGCGACCCGTTCGGGCAGGAGGGCAGCCGCACCTCGGTGGCCGACATCACCGGCCCGGAGAGCCTGGCCGAGGTGCGGGCCTACAAGCAGCAGATGAAGGCGGCGGCGAAGGCGGCCAACGCCGGCGCCGTCCCGGCGGCCGGGGCTGCGGAGGGGGGCAAGGGCGCCAGGAGCGCCAAGGCAGGCCGGAGGTAGCGCGCCGACGCTTACCGACGTTTTCAGCTCAGTCGACGCCCAGCAGGAGGAGGTCGGGCTCGTGCAGGACGGCCCGGGCCAGGGCCAGGCGGGTCTTCATGCCGGTCGAGTAGCCGCTGACCGGGTCCAGGCCGAAGACCCGCACCTCACCCGACTCGGCGGCGAGGTCGCCGGTGAGCAGGCGCAGGGCGGTGGTCTTGCCCGCGCCGTTGGGCCCGAGGAGGACCGTGACCTCACCCGCGGCGACGTGGAGGTTCAGGTCGGCGAGGGCCACGACGTCCCGGAAGCTTCGGCGCGCGTGCTCGACGTGAGCGGTCGGCGCCGGAGGGGCCATGGCTTCGGAGGGTACCGTCGGTGACCGTGATCCTCACCGTGAACGGCGATGATGTCACGCTCCGTGACGGTTTGACCGTTCTGGACCTCCTCGCCCACCTTGGGCTGGGGGCGGCGTGGGTGCTGGTCGAGCGCAACGGTGCGCCGGTCGAGCGGGCCGACCTGGCGGTGACCGTGCTGGCCGGGGGCGACCGCCTCGAGCTGGTGCGGGCCGTGGCCGGAGGCTGATGGCCGAGCACCCCCTGCTCAGGGGCCGCCGGCTGTACCTGTGCACCCCCGACCGGCCGGATCTCGAGGGCTTTCTGGCCGCGTGCGTGCGGGGCGGGGTCGACCTGGTCCAGCTGCGGGACAAGCGGCTCGAGGCCCGGCCCCTCCTGGCCCGAGCCCGGCGGGCGGCGGCGGTCTGCCGAGACCTCGGCGTGCCGTTTTTGCTCAACGACCGGCCCGACCTGGCCCTGGCGTGCGGAGCCGACGGCGTCCACGTCGGCCAGGACGACGCCCCTCCGTCGCTGTGCCGCCAGCTCCTCGGGCCCGATGCCCTGGTTGGCCTGTCGACCCACGGGCCGGGGCAGTTGGCCGCCGCCGCCGACGAGCCGGTCGACTACACCTCGGCCGGACCGGTGGTGGCCACCCCCACCAAGCCGGGCCGGGACGGTGTCGGCCTCGGCTACGTCAGCCACGCCGCCGCCCACGCCGTCCGGCCCTTCTTCGTCACCGGAGGGGCGTCACCCGCGTCGGTTCCGGCCATCGTCGCCGCCGGCGGCCACCGCATCGTGGTGGTCCGCTGGCTCACCGAGGCCACCGACCCTGAGGAGGCCGCCCGGGCCCTGAGCGACGCCTTGGCCCGAGCCGTCGCCGCCTGCTGACCCGTCGGCCGAGGCCGTGAGCGGGGCTATCCGTACCAGCCGGCCACGTCGACGATGACGTGCACGCTGCCGGTCTCGTTCCTGATGGCGATGCGACCCGAGGTGCCGAGGGCAGCGCTCACCGCGTTGGGGATGGTCCGGCCCGCCGCCCAGTTGAGGCTGGACGCAAGCGGCTGAGCCGGGCCGGCGGGCCAGACGGTCAGGAAGCTGGACGCGGTGGTCGAGGTGGCGGTTACGTTCACCAGCACGGCGACGGCCCCGGCCGGGACCCCGCCAGCGCCGCCGACCTGCACCTCACGCACCACCGCCGGCCCCCACGGCGCCCCGGACCGGGAGTCGAGGACCCGGCTCGGCGGAAGCGGGTGGTAGGCCAGGCCGGTGCCGGGGACGAAGGCTCCGATGACATCGACGATGACGTCGACGAACCCGTCCTCGTTGAAGACCGACACCTTCCCGCCGGCGCCGACCTTCATCGTCACGGCGTTGGCGATGGTCTGACCGGCCGCCCAGTTCAGGCTCGACGCCGCGGGCCGGGGCTGTCCCGCCGGCCACACGGTCAGGTAGCTGCCGGCGGTGGCGTTCGTCACGGTCACGTTCACCACGACAGCGTCGGCACCGGCGGGCACCCCGCCCACCCCGGCCACCACCACGTCACGGGTCCGGCCGGGCTCCCAGCGGGAGGAGTAGGGACCAACCTGGGGCCCTGGTCGTGAGTCCTGGATCCGCGCCGGCACCACCGGGCTGAAGCCATCACCCGGGCTGGCGTTGTAGTAGCCCGCCACGTCAATGACCACGTCGGTGCTCCCGGCCTGGTTGTACAGCGTGAGCCGGCCGCCCGAGCCGACCCTGGCCGTGACGCCGTTGGCGATGGTCTGGCCGGCCGCCCAGTTCAGGCTGGAGGCCGCCGGCCGGCCCTGGCCGTCAGGCCAGATCGTCAGGAAGCCGGCCGCTGTCGTCCCGGTCACCGTCACGTTCAGGGCGACGGCCCCGGCGTCGTCGGGCACCCCGCCCATCCCCGTCACGGTGACGTCGCGCGCCTGCCCCGGCGCCATGGGCGTGCTGTAGGGACCGACCCGGCTGGCCGACCGCGTGTCCAGCAGCCGGCGGGGCGACACCGGGTGGAAGGCCAGCCCGCTCGAGGGGATCACGGGCGTCGGCGGCGAGTACCACGAGGTCAGGGCGTTGCCGCCCTCGATGCTCAGCGAGAAGTGCACGTGGCCGGTGTGGGGGTTGGGGCCGGTGTGGGGGTTGGGGCCGGTGTAGAGCTGCCAGCCCGCCTCCGCGGCGTAGGACTTCCAGATCTTGCCCTCCGAGATCATGTACATGATCCCGAGCCGGCGGGCCATGGCCGCCACGTTGCCGTGGCCGTCGGAGGCCGTCAGCCAGTACAGGAAGTCGGCGGTCATGGTCTTCTGCGCAGGGTCGGAGGAGTTGACGGCCCAGTCGAAGGCCCGACCCTCCTTGTGCTCGGACTGGCCGCCGATGGCGCACTCGCGGGTGATGCCGAGCGACGAGGTGACCGGGTACGTCGCCTCGAGGAGGTCGCGGAGGGCGATGGCACCGGGCTTGGGGGTCGGGTCGCAGGTGGTCTGGCCGACGTAGTCAGCCAGCGGGTCGATGGTCGGGCCAAAGGCGGGAGCGACGGGCACGACCGCCGGTGCCGGGGGTGCGGCCTGGGCCTCGGTGGCGAGGGCGGCGAACGACCCGAGGAGCAACCCGACAGCCAGCACGGCTCGGATCAGGGCGAAGCGGCGGCGGAACGTCATCGGGGATCGGCGGTGGGGCGCGACGACACAAGGGGAAAGCAACGACCTGGGCCCGTTGCACCTTAGCGGCGGTTTCGCTGCGGTGCGGGGGTCGGCTCAGCCGTCGACCAAGGGGGTGACGGCCCGGTCGAGCCAGCCGAGGAGGACGGCGACCGCCCTGGGGTCGTGGCGCAGCTGGTGGCCGGCCGAGCTCACCACCCGCAGATCGGCCAGGCCGTCGGCGGCATCAGCCAGCGCCCGGGCGTCGACCAACGGCACCCGGTCGTCGTCGGAGCCGTGCACGATGAGCAGCGGGCGAGGGGGGATTCGGTTGACGACCCGGAGCGGCCGGATGTCCCGCAGCTCCCTGGTCCAGCGGTCGAGGTCGGAGGGGAAACCGGGGCTGCGGACCACCCCGACGGTGCGGGCGTGGTCGAGGAAGCGGCGCGGGTCGGCGGCCCACTCGTCGAGGTCGGCCGGCGCGGCGAAGCTGGCGACGCCGAGGACCCGGTCGTCCCCGGCGGTCAGGCACAGGGCCAGGGCGCCGCCCAGGCCGACCCCGCACACCCAGACCCCGGCCACGTCCGGCTGGTCGAGCAGGGCCTCCAGCCCCACCTCCAGGTCGCGCAGCCATCCGGCCAGCGAGAAGTCGCCCTCGCTCCCTGCCACCCCCCGCATGGCCAGGGTCAGGCAGACCCAGCCCGACCCGGCCGCAAGCCGGTCGGCCAGCTCGGGGTAGGTGGCCCAGCCTCGGACCGCCCCCTGGGCCGGCTCGGGAAACGGGTGGGCGATCAGGAGGCCGAGCCGGGTGCGGGCCCCGCCGGCGGCCGACGCCTGCGGCTGGGCAAGGTGGGCCTCGAGGCGGAGGCCTTCGCTGATCAGCTCCACGTCAGCCCACGGGCCCGGAGCGCCTCACGCGCGGTTGCGGCTGAGCCGGGCCAGTCGGTAGCCCCGGTTCCTGGCCTCGGCCAGAGTGTCGGGGGCGAAGGCGAGGAGCTGGCCGTGGCCCACGAGCTCGTCGACCACGGCCTGGTCGAGGGACGGGTCATCGAGGTCATAGACGACCTGGGTGCGCTTGTCCCCGACGAAGCGGTGGTGCGCAAAACGAGGAGGGCGGACGGCCATGCCGGGCCATTCAAGCGCGCGGCTACTCCTCAGCCCGCGGGCCCACCGCCGAGATGGCCTGGAGGTA
>JBBPYZ010000152.1:0-6791 GCA_038199465.1 Acidimicrobiales bacterium
CTCACCGACTGGTCGCGCCGGCCGCTCACCGCCGGGCAGAAGCAGTACGCCGCCGCTGACGTCGCCCACCTCCTCGAGATCCACCGCCGCCTCTGCCACCAGCTGGAGGAGCGGGGCCGCCGGGGCTGGGCCGAGGAGGAGTGCGCTCGGCTGCTGACCCGGCCCCGCGGCCCTCAGGACCCCGAGGCGGCCTGGTGGCGGCTGAAGGACACCCGGTCGCTGCGGGGCGCCAGCCGGGGCGTGGCCCAGGAGGTGGCGGCGTGGCGGGAGCGGCGGGCGGCCACCCTCGACGTCCCGGTCCGGTTCGTGCTGGCCGACCTGGCCCTCCTCGGCATCGCCCACAAGCCGCCCCGCTCCGAGGACGACCTCCTGGCCATCCGGGGCCTCGAGGCCCGGTCGCTCAAGCCGCCCGTGCGGGCCACCCTGTTGGAGGCGGTCGAGCGCGGCCGCAGCCTGGCACCGACGGAGATCCGCAGCCCCGTCACCGAGGACAACGAGCGTGACCTGCGGGCCGCCACCACCCTGGCCGGCGCCTGGGTGGCCCAGCTGGGCCGCGACGAGGACATCGACCCCGCCCTGCTCGCCACCCGCACCGAGCTCACGGCCCTGCTGAACGGCCGGCCGGCCGGCCGCCTCGACGCCGGCTGGCGTCGCCAGCTGGTGGGCGAGCGCGTCCGCCTCCTGGCCGCCGGCGGCGCCTCGCTGGCCTTTGACGGCAAGGGCGGCCTGCTGGTCGAGGAGCGCAGCTACCGCCCCCTCGAGATGGAGGGCCCTACTTCGGGCGCAGGTCTATCCGCAGGGTGAGGATGCCGTCGTCGAGGCTCACCTCGGCGTCGGCCAGCATGGCGTAGTCCTGGAAGTCGATCTGGGCGTGCTCGATGTAGCGCTTCCGGTCGTCGCCCTCCAGCGGCGGCACGCCGCGGCTGCGCACCGCCTTGGCCCGCTCGCCGAAGCGGGCGAGCATCGCATGGGGATCGAACGGTGCCTCAGCCATGGCTCCAGAAGGTAATGCCCCCGGTCGGTGACTCCACCGGCTCTTGGCTACACTGCCGTCCTTCGAGAGAACGACGACGGAAACCCCGATGAGGACAGCAGGGAGCGGCACGTGAAGAAGGGTCGCCATCGGCGGTTTGAAGAGGCGCGTGCCCTCAAGCAGGCATTCGACCTCGGGGCCGAGCCCGGTTCCACCATCATGGAGGCGCCGTTCGACCCCGATCTCGACGAGTTCGCCGTCAAGCAGGCCCCCGGGGCCGATTGGTCCGACCTGAATCTGGTGCTGTGGCTGTCCGAGGCCCCCTCGATCACGGTCAAGGCGGCCATCGACGAGGCGGTCGAGGACTGGCGTGACGAGGTCGAGGCGCCGGCGGCCGGTGGCATCCTCTACGACTTCCAGGAGGAGACGGCGGGCGAGAGCACCGACGGCCGCAACTTCGTGGCCTGGTGGGCCGACATGGGCACCCTGCCCCGCTCGGTGGTCGCCGGCCTGGCCACCCGCTTCTCGGCCCTGCGAGACGGCGGCCTCCCTCTGGCCGCCCTCGAGGTCGGCGGCGACCTCCCCCCCGGCTGAGCCGGCAGTGGCCCGAAGCGGTCATTCCGCCAGGTGACACCGCAAAGCGGGAGGTGTCCCGTACCCTTGCCGCCTCGTGCGCCTGCGACCTAAGCCCCTCCAGCTCGCGTTGGGTTCGATCGCCATCGGGATGGCCGTGTTCCTGACCGGCGTCGCCGTCGCCTGGCAGTCCTCGTCGCCGCCGAGCGTCGTGCGCACCGAGCCCGGGCCGGCGATCGAGCTGGCCGCACCCCTCGACATCATCGACGTCGGCCTCGAAGCCCCGGTGACCGAGCCGCCAGCGGCCGTCCCCCAGGTCACCGAGCCGTTCATCTCCGGCGCCCCCGCGACCACCACGGCGCCGGCCACCAAGCCCGCCACCACGGCCAGGCCGAAAAAGGCGCCGGTGGCGGCCAAGCCCCGGCCCGCCAGCTCGGCCACAGCTCCCTTCACCGGGATGGGCACCTGGGTCGACGTCTTTGACTGGTCGCCGTCCTACGCCAAGGGCCAGCCGGTCAAGCTGGGCCCGGGGGCGGTCGACGCCATGGCCGACAACGGGGTCCAGGTCCTCTACATCCAGACCACCCGGGCCGACTACACCGGCGGCGGCGACATCGTCGACCCCCTGGTCCTCAGGCAGTGGCTGGCCCGGGCCGACGCCCGGGGCCTGCAGGTGGTGGCCTGGTACCTGCCGACCCTCACCGACGTCGGGGCCGACATCCGCCGGCTGAAGTCCACCGCCGCCTTGAAGTCGGTCGACGGCATCGGCATCGACATCGAGAGCAAGGCGGTGGTCGACCACGACGAGCGGTCACGCCGCTTGGTCGAGCTGTCACGCCTGGCCCGGGCCGCCCTGGCCGGGATGCCCCTGTCGGCCATCACCCTGCCCAACGTGGTCACCGACGTCATCAACCTGAACTACTGGCCCCGGTTCCCCTGGGCGGCCATCCAGCCCTACTACGACGTGTGGCAGCCGATGAGCTACTGGACCAACCGCAAGTCCGACAGCCCCTACCGCAACGCCGAGCGGTACACCCGGGAGAACATCGAGCGGATGCGCACCAGCCTCGGCGACCCCAACGCCGTGGTCCACCCCATCGGGGGCATCGGCGACCGGACCACCACCGCCGACATCCAAGGCTTCATACGAGCCATGCGCCAGACCCGCTCGATCGGGGGCAGCCTCTACGACTGGAGCACCCAGAGCACGTCCAGCTACGCCCCCATGCGAGCGGCCCGTTCCTAGCGGAGGTTGTCAGGGCCGCCGGCGGGTGGCCGGGTGGGCCAGGGGCTTGGCCCGGGCCAGGCGGGCCCCGCAGTGGGCGGCCACCAGGGCATAGGCCGCATGGCTGGTGAGCTCCACCAGCTCGTCGCGCAGGGCCTGGTACACGGGGACGGTGCCCACGAAGGCCTCGGGCGACTCGGTGCACCACCAGTGGAACTCGGCGCCCCCCTCGCCCCAGTCGCCCCGGTCCCACTGGCGCACGGTCGAGGTGACCCGCTCACCCTCGACCACGTCCTCCCGGCGCAGCGGCAGCTGCCAGCACACGTCGGGCTTCCAGTCGAGGGGGCGCTCCTCGGCGTCGAGGGCGCCCACGTGCAGGGCGCAGCCGGGGCCGCGGGAGAAGCCGGGCCGGTTCAAGAAGATGCAGGCGCCGTCGACCATCCGGGTGACCCGGGCACCGGCGTCGTCGGTGACGATGGTGCCGCCCCTGCGCCCCCGTGCCCGGTGCTGCCACTGGTCAGAGCCGAGGCGGGCGGCGGCGGCCACCACCTGGGCCTCGTCGGCCTCGTCGACGAAGTGGGCGCCGTAGCTGCAGCACCCCTGCACCAGGTCCTCGGCCGGCCCGGTGAGCACCCCCTGGCACCCCTGCCCGAAGATGCAGGTCCAGCGGCTCAGCAGGAAGGTGACGTCGAACACCCAGGTCCGGGCCTCGGCCGGGTCCTCGAAGGAGACCCACTCATGCGCCAGGTGCCGCCGGCCGAGGGCCACCGGCGTCGACCGGCCCATGGGCTAGCGGACGCTGACCAGATCGACGACGAAGACCAGGGTCTCGTTGGGGGCGATCACCCCGCCGGCGCCCTGGGCGCCGTAGCCGAGGGCGGGCGGGATGGTGAGGCGGCGGCGGCCGCCCACCTTCATGCCGACCACGCCCTGGTCCCAGCCCTTGATGACCTGGCCGCCGCCCAGCTTGAAGTCGAAGGTGGCCCGGCGGTCCCACGAGGCGTCGAACTGCTTGCCGGTGCTCCAGGAGACGCCCACGTAGTGGACGTGGACCTGCTGGCCGGCGGTGGCCTCGGGGCCGGTGCCCTCGGTGAGGTCGTCGAGGACCAGCTCGGTCGGCGCCGGGCCGTCGGGGATGGTGACTTCGGGCTTGGAGGCCATGACCAGCGACCCTACTGGCCGTAGGATCGGCTGCTCATGGCCGACCTCCAGACCCTGCGACACCGGTGCGAGGCGCTGGCCGAGGAGCTGGCCGACGCCTCGCTCGGCCTGCTCCGGGCGGCGGTCGACGGCGACGAGGAGGCGGCCGGCACCGAGAAGCGGGTCACCCGGGCCCGCCGAGCGGTCGAGAAGGCTGCCGCCCTGTTGGACCCTCCCACGGCCAGGTGAGCAACGCCCCGCCGGACACCCTGCAGTCCTGGCTGGATCGGGAGGGATCCGCCGGCGGCCAGGTCCCGGGCCTGGTCGAGCTCCTCCGCGAGCTGGACGGCAGCGGACGCTTTCACCGTGACAACGGGATCGGCCGGGTGTTCCACCCGGGCCAGCTGTCGCTGCGGGAGAACGAGACCACCAACAGCCTCCACGTGGTGATCCGGGGCAACCGGGTGGCCGCCCACGTCGATCTGGTATCACCGCTGGGGCTGCGCCCGCAGGGGCCGTCCCGCTACTCGGTGCGCCGGGCGGTGGCCCACAACCTGGTGGGCATGGCCCAGGACGTGGTCAGCGTCGTGCGGGGCCGGCAGGGCGACCACCGCTGTGAGCTCGACTGCGAGTGGCTTGCGACCGGCGTGCCCAGCCCGGCCGCCGAGACGGACGGGCCGACGACCGATGCGTCGGCCTGGGGGGTGCAGCTGGAGGCGCGGGTGGCCGGTCCGCTCGACGAAGACCGCCTCCGAGCGGCACTGCGGGTGGCGTTCGCCCAGCACCCCCTCGACCACGATCCTCTTGAGATCCTGGCCTGCCGCGACGACGAGGACCTCGAGGCCGCCCGGGAACAGCTCCACTCCATGGCCGTTCCGGTCACGATGTGGCCACCAGTGCAGCTCTGCCTCGCTCGCCACCCGGCCGGCGACGTCCTCATGCTCAACCTCAACCACGCCGCCGCCGACGGCTTCGGGGCCCTGAGCGTGCTCAAGGCGATCGCCCTGGCCTACGCCACCGAGGAGGGGACCGCCCTCGACTTCCTGAGCAGTGGCGACGTCGCCGTCCGACCGGTGTCGGCCACGACGCCGGCCCTGGTGCGCGGCGGCAAGTGGGCCGTGGAGCGGCTGCGCGACGGCCTGGCCCGCCCGGCCCGGCTGGCCGTCGACCAGGGTGAGGACCGGGACGGCTACGGCTTCCACCTGGTCCGGCTGTCGGCCGACGACACCCGCCAGCTGGTCGACACCGCATCGTCGGGCCCCACCAGCGGTGTGCTGATGACCGCGCTCCACCTGGCCATGGGCGAGTGGAACCTCGAGCACGGCACGCCCGGCCGCCGCCTCCACGTCCTGACGCCCGCCAACCTGCGCCGACCCGAGTGGGAGGCGCCCGTCGCCAACCTGTCGGTGACGGCGAGGGTGTCGACCACCAGGCGTGAGCGCCGGGGGCCGGTGCCCGCCCGCCAGGCCGTCGCCGCTCAGGCGGCCCGGAACAAGGCCACCCGCACGGGGATCTCCCTCATCGCCGCCCTGGACCGCTCGGGTCTGCTGCCGTTGTGGGCCAAGCAGTCGACCGTGGTCCTCCAGCCCCTCACCGGCAACCGCTGGGTGGACAACGCCATGCTGTCCAGCCTGGGCCGGCTGGACCAGGCGCCGTGGTTCGGGGCTGAGGTGGGGGACGCGGTGGAGCTGTGGTTCTCGACGCCGGCCCGGTCGCCGCAGAGCCTGTGCCTCGGGGCCGCCACCGTCGGTGGCCGGCTGCACCTGAGCTTCCGGTACCCGCACCGCCTGTTCGGCGCCGACGCCGCCCGCCGCTTCGCCGAGCTCTACCTCGGCCAGCTCCGCTTGGTGACCGCCCCCGGCCCGTAGCCACCAGCCTCGGCAGGCGAGCGGGGTCGAAGTCGGGCTCTACGGGGAAGCATCCACCGACGACCCCGACCAGGAAGCGGACCAGATGCCAGGCAAGAAGCAGGCGGCGCCCAAGACGGGTGCCAAGACCGCGATCACCGCCCGAACCACCTCGACCGAGCCGCAACCCACCGGATCCGTGGCAGGTGGTGGCCTCGAAGGCGATCCCACCGCACCGGCGACCGCTCCCGCGCCCGCCTCGGTGCGCGTCGGGAACGGACCGAGGGACGCCGCCGTCAGTCCCGGGTGGGCCCAGGAGGGCGACGCGCTGACCACTGCACAGGGCCAGAGGGTGGAGGACACCGACAACTCGCTGCGGGCCGGGCCACGCGGTCCGACGCTGCTCGAGGACCACCACCTGCGCGAGAAGATCATGCACTTCGACCACGAGCGCATCCCCGAGCGGGTGGTCCACGCTCGGGGCGCCGGCGCCCATGGTCGCTTCGAGCTCTTCGACTCGCTCGAGGACGTCACCTGCGCGGCGGTCCTCACCGACACCAGCACCGTCACCCCGGTGTTCGTCCGGTTCTCCACCGTCGCCGGTTCCCGGGGATCGATGGACTCGGCCCGGGACGTCCGCGGCTTCGCCGTCAAGCTGTACACGACCCAGGGGAACTGGGACCTGGTCGGCAACAACATGCCGGTGTTCTTCATCCAGGACGGGATCAAGTTCCCCGACTTCGTCCACGCCGTGAAGCCCGAGCCCGATCGCGAGATCCCCCAGGCCCAGTCGGCCCACGACACCTTTTGGGACTTCGTCTCGCTGCAGCCCGAGAGCACGCACATGCTGATGTGGGTGATGTCGGACCGGGCCATCCCCCGCTCCTACCGGACCATGGAGGGCTTCGGCGTCCACACCTTCCGCTTGGTCAACGCCGCAGGGCAGTCGTCGCTGGTGAAGTTCCACTGGAAGCCCACGGCCGGCATCCACAGCCTGGTGTGGGAGGAGTCCCAGAAGCTGGGAGGCATCGAC
>JBBPYZ010000153.1:0-6707 GCA_038199465.1 Acidimicrobiales bacterium
GCTCCGCTGGCTGGGCACGTTGTGGACCGAGGTGCTGCGCAACATCCCCCTGACCGTCCTGTTCTTTGTGTTCTTCTTCGGGTTCACCAAGATCGGCGTCAGCTACGTGCCCTTCGTCTCCGCGGTGATCGTCCTCGGCTGCTACACCAGCGCCTTTGTGGCCGAGGCGATCCGCAGCGGGATCAACAGCGTGGCGCCCGGTCAGGCCGAGGCGGCGCGGGCGCTCGGGCTCACCTTCGCCCAGGTCATCGTGACCATCGTGCTTCCCCAGGCGCTGCGCACCGTGGTGGCCCCGCTCGGGTCGTTGTTCGTCGCCCTCATCAAGAACACCTCCATCGCCTTCACCATCTCGGTCGTCGAGCTCACCCGGGTGGTGAAGGAGCTGGCCAGCATCACGGGCGAGGCCATCCCGCTCTACCTGGGAGCGGCGGTGGCCTACCTGCTCCTCGCCCTGCCCTCGTCGGCCGCCATCGGGGCCATCGAGCGGAAGGTGGCGATCCGGCGATGACCGTTGCCGTGTTCGCCGACCCGCTCGGCCCCCGCGGGAAGGTGAAGGTGGCCGTCGCCACCGTGATCGGCGGCCTGGCCGTTGTGGGTGTGCTGTTCATCGCCTTCCGCCGCTTCCAGAGCAACGGGCAGCTCGAGGCCAAGCTGTGGAGCGACCTGTTCAGCGGTGAGGCGCTGCGCTTCTTCTGGGGCGGCCTGAAGAACACCCTGAAGCTGGCGGGCGTCAGCCTCGTCCTCGCCCTGGCGCTTGGCATGGTGCTGGCCCTGGCCCGCCTGTCCAAGCGGGCGACGGTCCGGTGGCCCGCCACCCTGTGGCTGCAGTTCTTCCGGGGCGTCCCCCTGGTCGTGCTGATGCTGTTCTTCTACTTCGGCCTCGACATCTCCAAGTACACCTCGATCGTCATGGGGCTGACCCTGTACAACTCGGCGGTGCTGGCCGAGATCATCCGGGCCGGCATCCTGTCGCTTGACCGCGGCCAGTCCGAGGCGGCGCTGGCGGTGGGCATGACCGACGGGCAGGTGATGCGCACGGTGGTGCTGCCCCAGGCCATCCGGCGCATGGTGCCGGCCCTGGTCAGCCAGCTGGTGGTGCTCCTGAAGGACACCAGCCTGGGCGTGGCCGTGCTCTACGAGGAGCTGCTCCGCCGGGGCGAGCTGGCCGGCGAGTTCCTCAAGAACAAGCTGCAGGCGTTCCTGTTCGTCGCCGCCATCTTCCTCATCGTGAACCTCCTCCTGTCATCTGCCGCCCGTTGGCTCGAGCGACGTCAGGGGCGGGCCAAGAAGGTCGCTCCCGGAGGCCCGGTCCGGGTGACCGGCGTGGAGGACCTCACGGTCGCCTGACCTCGGCGGCGCCGGATGCCTCGCCGTCCCTGCCTCAGGGGTCGATGAGCTGCAGGGCGCTGTCGGCCGAGCTGGCCACCACGATGCGGCCGTTGGTGGGGTCGACGGCCACGTCGTTGGGCTGGCGCAGGGTGGGCCAGGAGCGGTCGGCCTCCGGCGTCGGGCCGTCGAGGCGGAAGGCCTGCACCCGGTTCGTGGCGGTGAAGGTGACGTAGGCGATGCGGCGGGTGGCGTCGATGGCCAGGCCGTAGGGGGCACCCTTGGCCGCCACCTTGGCCACCTGGCGGGGCCCGTCGGGGCCGACCTCGAACACCAGGAGCGCCTCGCCCTGGGTGTCGGCGACGTAGAAGCGGCCGTCCGGCCCGGCCCGCACGTGGGTGGGACCGACGCCGCCGGGGGCGCGGCCGAGCGAGGTGCCGTCGGGCCGGTAGGCCTCCAGCTCCCGACCCCGGACGCCGAGGGCCACCACCACCGAGCCGTCGAGGGCGGCGGCCACGCCGCCAGGCTGGGCGGGCGCCGGCAGCTGCGCCACCTGCCGGTCACCCTCGACCACCGACACCTGGTCCGCCAGCTCGTCACTCACGAAGATGCGGCTGCCGGCGGCGGCGGCGTCGTGGGGCTGGCGGCCGACGCCTACGTCGCCGACCAGCTCCCCGTCCGGCAGCGACACCTGGTAGAGCCGGTCGGTGCCCTCGGCGGGCACCAGGACCGGGCCCCCCGGGCGGGCCAGCTGGAGGTGACGAGCCGATCCGGCGAAGGGCTGGCGGGTGCGCTCGTCGCCGGTGTCGGCATCCAGCAGCGCCAGGCCGTCGGGCTTGCGGACAGCGGCGGCGATGGTGCGGGTGGGACCGTCGACCACCAGCCCCTCGGGCTGGCCGGGGAGCGGCACCACCCGGCCGGCGGGGGGCTCGATTGGCACGGGCGCCCCCGCCGGCTCGGGCACGTCGGTGCGCGGCGGCGGGTTGTCGGACGAGCAGGCGCTGAGGACGACGACCAGACCCACGAGGGCCAGGCGCAGCTTCGGAGGACGCAGTCGGTTCGTTCGCACCCGCCGAGCGTAGGGAGGCGGCCGGTGTTATCCGCAGGTCGGGCCAGTCGGCCTGCGGCGCCATGAGCTCACCAGACCGCCTTCGCTCGGCTTGGCCGCCTCGAAAGCTCAGGCCGGCTGGCTCCCGGTGGAGGCGGTCCGCTCGGCCACGGCCCGCTCGACCAGGGCCAGGGCGTCGCCCACCGTCTGCATGTCGGCCGGGTCCACGTCGGGCAGGCGGATCCCAAAGGCGTCGTCGAGGACCAGCGAGATCTCGGTGAGGGCGAGGGAGTCGGCGTCCAGCTCGTCCCACGTCTTCTCCGGCCGCACCTCGCCCGGCTCGAGGCCCAGGATCTCGGCGACGGTCTCGGCGAAGGCCTGGCGCAGGTCCTCGGGGTGTGTGGCCACGGCGGGAACCTACCGTTCACCGGCGCTCTACGAGGAGTTCGCCGGAGGGGCCCAACGGCGGCGGCGGGTGTCCCAGGAGCCGGCCGTGCCGAGGGCGCGCAGCTCGAACTTGCGGACCCGGGTGGTGGCGGTCTTGGGCAGGGCGTCGTGGGATCGCAGCCAGCGGGGAACCAGATAGGTGGGCAGGGCCTCGCCCAGGAACGAGGCGACCTCGGCGAGGTCCAGGTCGATGCCCTCGGCGGCGACAACGCAGAGGAGCACCTCCTCCTCGACGCCGTCGTCGGCGGGGACGCCGACGGCCGCGGCCTCGACGACACCGGGGTGGGTCAGCGCGGCCTCCTCGATGAACGAGGGCGCGATCATCTCGCCGGCCCGGCGGATGGCGTCGCGCCGGCGGCCGACGAAGGACAGCTCGCCGTCCTCGGTCCAGGCCATGAGGTCGCCGGTGCGGTACCAGCCGTCGTCGGTGAAGCACTCGCGGGTGGGGGCGGAGGGGCCGTCGTCGCCCAGGTAGCCCTCGAACAGGGCGTGGGGCACCAGGGGCTTCACCCACAGCTCGCCGGCCTGCTCGGGCCCGAGGGCCAGACCCGCCTCGTCGGCGATGCGGGCCTCCCACCGTTCGCTGGGCACTCCCACCGTGCCGGGCGGCTGGGGCAGTCCCCGGCTGGGCCAGGTGTAGCAGGAGGCCACCTCGGTCGAACCCCAGGACTCCATGATGAGGACGCCGAAGCGCTCCTCGATGTGGCGCCAACGGTCAGCCGGGGCGGCGCCGCCCAGGATCTGCCGCACCGGGTTGTCGAGGTCGGACGGGTGGGGCGGCCGCCGGGCCAGAGCCGACAGGATGGTGCCGACGTAGGTGAACATCACCGCTTCGGCCTCCCGGACACGGGGCCAGAACGAGAGCAGCGAGAACCCCGAGTCGACGGTCAGTCGGCCGCCCCGCCACAGCGTGGCCAGCACCGTCCCCTGGCAGGTGACGTGGAAGAGGGGAAGGCAGGTGTAGATGGCCTCGCCCCGGTCGATCGGCATCAGCTCGTCGCCGTAGCAGCGGCCCCACAGCGCCTCGCAGCTGCGGCTCCACACCGCACCCTTGGGCACCCCGGTGGTGCCCGAGGTGTACAGCAGCTTGGTCGGTGCCCCCGGCTCCTCGGGGAGGGGGGCGGGGGGCGCGGCGCTGGCCTGGTCGAGGAGGTCGTCGAGGCGGGGGGCGCCGCCACCCGGGCCGCCAACTACCACCACGTCGGCCAGGTCGGGCAGGCCGCCGCGCACGGCCTCGACAGCAGGGGCCAGGTCGGCCTGCACCAGCACGATCCGGCTGCGGGAGTGGGCCATGACCTGGCGCAGCGGCTCCCCCGTGAGCAGGGCGTTCAGCGGCAGGTAGACGGCACCGATCTTGGAGCAGCCGAACCAGGCGGCCACCGTGGCCCACCCGTTGAGGGCGCGGACCATGACGATGTCGCCGGCGCCGTAGCCGAGGCCGACCAGCACCGCCGCCAGCCGGTTGGCCAGCTCGTCGGTCTCGGCGTAGGTGAGGGTGGCGTCGGGCAGGGTGAGGAACCGCCGGGGCCCCAGCTCGGCGGCTCGCAGCTCGAGCATCCCCCGCAGCGAGGCGGGCGGGGATGGCGGCGGTCCGGTCGGGGGGGCATCGGTCATGTGGGCCGGACCGTAGTGTCGCCCCGTGCCCGCTGACGCCCCGCCCGTCAGCCTGGCGGGCATCGTCCTGATCGACGCCACCATCGGCCAGGCCCTCGATCTCGGCGCCGGCCCCGCCCGGGCGCTGCTCACGGTCATCCGCCACCGCCACTGACTGCCCTGCCAGGAGCACCTGGTGCGGGTGCGTGAGCGGGCGGCCGACCTCGACCGGCTCGGCTTCACCCTCGTCGCCGTGGGCTTCTCGCCACCCGAGGCGCTGGGCGCCCTGGCCCGGCACCTCGCCTGGCCGGGCCCCTTCTGCAGCGACGAGGAGCGGGTGCTCTACGAGCGGCTGGGGCTGGGTCGGGCCGCCACCGGCCAGGTCTTCACCCCCGGCACCCGCGCCGTCTACACCGCCGCCGCGGCCCGGGGCGAGACGGTCGAACGCCCGGTGGAGGACCTCCGCCAGCTCGGCGGCGACGCCCTGGTGGTCGGTGGCGTGGCCCGCATCGTCTTCCGCCCGGCCAGCCCCGACGACCGGCCCGACGTCGACGAGCTGGTGGTGGCGGCGGCGTCGCTGACCTGAGCGGTGGCAGGCCCGACCTACACCGCTGCCGGGCTCGTCTCGGGGGCCTCGGTGGCGCGGGCCCGCCGCCACAGCAGCGCCCACGACCCGAGGACGACCAGCGCCACCACGGCCCGAGCCACCCCGGTCATCGCGCTCGGGTAGACGACGCCCTTGACATAGCGGTCGATGAAGCCGCCCTGGTACGCAACGCCGCCGGCCCGCCGGTTGGCCCACTGTTCCACGGCGGTGAGCGGACACGTCTGGCCCACCGTCAGGATCCCGAGGCTCCAGGCGACGGCGCCGACGTGCAGCCAGAGCACCCGCCGCCACCGCAGGGCGACCACGCCGCCGACCACGAGGAAGACCAGGAAGCCGAAGTGCAGCACCACCGCCAGGTCAGCCAGGATCCGGTAGCCCACCGCCCAGAACCTAGAGCCGAGCCGGCCGCTATCAGTCCTAGATTGCACCGAGGTGGGACTGGACCTGACGCCGCTGCTCGCGGATGAGACGCGGCACGGGGCCGCGTGGTGCAGTGCTCACACCGCGCTGGTCGACAGCTGGTTGGCCGAGCTGTTGGCGGCGGCAAAGGCGCCCAGGGAGGGCGTGGCCCTGGTGGCCGTCGGCGGGTACGGCCGGTCGGAGCTGTGCCCCCGCAGCGACATCGACGTCCTGCTCCTCCACGACCGCGGCCTCGACGTCGCCTCGGTGGCCGAGGCCGTCTGGTACCCCGTCTGGGACCAGCGGGTCCAGCTCGGCCACGGCGTGTCGACGGTGCGCCAGGCCGTGGGCCTCGCCGGCAAGGACCTCGAGGCGGCGACATCGCTGCTCAGCGCCCGCCACCTCGCCGGCGACCCGAGGCTCACCGCCGACCTCGCCGCCAAGGCCCTCGACCAGTGGCATGACCTCGCCCGCCGTTGGCTGCCCGAGCTGGCCGCCAAGGTGGAGGAGCGCCACGAGCGGGTGGGTGAGGTGGCCTTCCGGCTGGAGCCCGACCTGAAGGACGGGCGGGGGGGCATGCGCGACGTGCACTCGCTGCGCTGGGTCGAGCAGGCCCGCGAGATCCTCCTCCCCCACGACCGGGGCAGCCTGGCCGAGGCGTATCGCGTTCTGCTCGACGCCAGGGTCGAGCTGCACCGGATCACCGGCCGACCCGGCAACGTCCTGCTGATGCAGGAGCAGGACACCGTGGCCAAGGCGCTCGATCCTCGGGGCGCCGCCGACGCCGACGACCTGATGGGACGGGTGGCGTCGGCCGCCCGCACCATCAGCTGGACGAGCGACGACGCCTGGCGCCGCATCCGCTCGTCGCTGCAGGGCCCGGTGGGACGGGCGGGCGGCCGACCCCACCCCCTCGGTCCCGGGCTGGTGCTGGTCGACGGCGAGGTCGTCCTGTCGGCCGACGCCGCCCCGGCCGACGACCCGTGCCTGCCCCTGCGGGCGGCGGCGGCGGCCGCCGGGCGGGACACCGTCATCGAACGGCGGTCCCTCGAGCGGCTGGCCCAGCTGGCCCCGCCCCTGCCCGATCCGTGGCCCGCGGAGGCCCGCACCCTTCTGGCCGCCCTGCTCGGGGCGGGCCCTCCGGCGGTGGCCGTGATCGAGGCCCTCGACCAGCGGGGCCTGTGGGTGCGCGTGGTGCCCGAGTGGGAGCCGGTGCGGTCACGCCCGCAGCGCAACGCCTACCACCGCTTCACCGTCGACCGGCACCTGCTCGAGACGGCGGCCAAC
>JBBPYZ010000154.1:0-3264 GCA_038199465.1 Acidimicrobiales bacterium
GCAGGCGGCGACGGGGCTGACCGTGCGGGTCGACGAGGCCCCCACTGCGCCGATGGAGCCGCTCGACGCCTACACCCGAAAGGTCATCGAGGCGGACCGTCGGGGCGCCCCCTACCCCTACACGCTGGTCCCCGTGCTGGCCGGTCCGGGGGGCAGCTTCACCGAACACGACCTTGACGCCGACGGACGGCTCGTCCCGGTTGAGCGCCCGGAGGGGGCCAACGACGCCGCCGTGGTGGTGGGGGTGGTCACCACGCCGACGGACCGCCACCCCGAGGGCATGACCCGGGTGGCGATCCTGGGCGACCCCACCAAGGCCCTGGGGTCGATCGCCGAAGGGGAGTGCCGGCGCCTGCTGGCCGCCCTCGACCTGGCCGCCGAGATGGGCGTGCCCGTCGAGTGGTTCGCCCTGTCGGCCGGAGCCAAGATATCGATGGACAGCGGCAGCGAGAACCTGGACTGGGTGGGCCGGGTGCTGCGCCGCCTCGTGGAGCACACCCAGCGGGGCGGTGAGGTGAACGTGGTGGTGACGGGGATCAACGTGGGCGCCCAGCCCTACTGGAACGCCGAAGCAACCATGCTGATGCACACCCGCGGCATCCTGGTGATGACGCCCGACAGCGCCATGGTCCTCACCGGCAAGCAGGCGCTCGATTACGCCGGCGGCGTCTCGGCCGAGGACAACCTGGGCCTGGGCGGCTACGAGCGGATCATGGGCCCGAACGGCCAGGCCCAGTACTGGGCGCCTGACATCACCGGGGCCTGCCAGATCCTCTTCGACCACTACGAGCACGCCTATGTGGCGCCGGGCGAGCGGTTCCCCCGTCCGGCGGCCACCACCGACCCGGACGACCGGGACGTGCGCAGCGCCCCCCATGTGGTGGAGGGCGTGCCCTTCACCACCGTCGGCGACATCTTCTCGGCCGAGGCCAACCCCGACCGCAAAAAGCCGTTCGACATCCGCACCCTGATGCGTGCCGTGGCGGACGCCGACCACCAGCCGCTCGAGCGGTGGCCGCTGATGGGCCACGCCGAGACCGCCGTGGTCTTCGACGCCCACCTGGGCGGCCACCCCGTCACCCTCCTGGGCGTGGAGTCGCGGCCGCTCCCCCGCCACGGCCCGATCGTGGCCGACGGCCCCGACAGCTGGTCGGCCGGCACCCTCTTCCCGCTGTCGTCGAAGAAGGTGGCGCGAGCCCTGAACGCCTCCAGCGGCAACCGGCCGGTGGTGATCCTGGCCAACCTGTCGGGCTTCGACGGGTCCCCCGAGTCGCTGCGCCGCCTCCAGCTGGAGTACGGCGCCGAGATCGGCCGGGCCGTCGTCAACTTCGACGGGCCGATCGTGCTGTGCGTGGTCTCCCGCTACCATGGCGGCGCCTTTGTGGTGTTCTCGGCCACCCTGTCCGACTCGATGGAGGTGCTGGCCGTCGAAGGCTCGTTCGCCTCGGTCATCGGAGGCTCGGCGGCCGCCGCGGTGGTCTTCGGCCGCCAGGTCGCCGGCCGGGTGCGAGCCGATGCCCGGGTGGTGGACCTGGAGGCCCGCATCGCCGAGGCCGCCGAGGAGGAGCGGGCCGACCTGCGCACCCAGCTGGTCGAGCTGACCGCCGCGGTCCGGCTCGAGAAGCTGGGCGAGGTGGGGGACGAGTTCGACGCCATCCACAGCGTCGAGCGGGCCCTGGCCGTGGGGTCGGTCCACCGGATCATCCCGGCCGCCGAGCTGCGCCCGGCGCTGATCGACGCCGTGCGCCGGGGCATGCGCCGCACCCTGGAGGCCGACACCTAGCTTCTGCCGGGAGTACGTGTCACTGCGGGCCTACGTACTCCCGGCAGAACCGGGGTAGGAAGCATCGGTGCCTCCTTCCCCGCCGCCGGCCATCGGCTCGCACCGCCTCCTCGGAACGGGGACCTCGGCGGCGCTGCTCGGCCCCGACGCCACCGTCGACTGGTGGTGCGCGCCGGCCTTTGACGATCGGCCGGTGCTGTGGTCGCTGCTCGATCCGGCTGGCGCCGCGGCCCGCTGGCGCGGGGTGCGCATGGTGGAAGCCGGGGGCCCACCGGCCGGCGCCACCGCCCACACGACGCTGCACCACCCGGACGGGCGGGTGCTGTGCTGGGACGGGCTGCTGCGGCGCGAGGGGACCGAGGTGGCGCTGATCCGGCTGGTGCAGGCCCTCGACGCCGACCTGGTGCTGGAGCACGAGGTGGCCGTCGGGGGCTTCGACGGTCCGTGGGGCGGCTGGACCACCGAGCCGGGCGGCTGCGCCATCGCTCGGCCCGATGGGCGGACGATCACCGTGGTCGGCGGCGCCCATGCCGTGCCGGAGCGTTGGCTGCGCACCTCGGTCGACGTCCCCATGGGGCGCTGGGCGGGCCTGGTCGTCTCCGTGGCGGCGGCACCAGCTGATCGTCCCCGGTCCGCCGGCGAGGCGCCGCCGACGGCAGACGGTGCGGGCCCTTCGGCCGGTCCGTCGGCCGATCCCGAGGCTCTGGCCGCCGAGCTCGAAGCGGCCGACGCGCAGGACCGCCGCCACCTGGAGGCGGCCACGCTGCCCCGAGCCGGCCGGGACACGGGCCGGGCCAAGGATGCCCTGGCCGTGCTGCGGGCCTGCACCTACGAGCCGACCGGAGCCGTGGTGGCCTCGCCCACCACCTCCCTTCCCGAGGCGCCCGGCGGCGACCGCCAGTTCGACTACCGCTACACCTGGCTGCGGGACGCCTCGCTGGCGGTGTCGGTCGCCGCCCTCCTGGGGCGCGGCGACCTGTCCCGCCGCTACCTCGACTTCGTCCACGACCAGACCCGGCAGGCGCCGGTGCCCAGCGGACCCATGACCGACGTGCGGGGCGAGTCGGTGCCGGCCGAGCGGGAGGTGGCGGGCGTGGCGGGGTGGGACGGCGCCCAGCCCGTGCGGGTGGGCAACGGGGCGGCCGACCAGGTGCAGTACGACTCGTTCGGCCTGCTGATCGAGGCCGTCTCGGTCTTCGTGCAGCTCGGCGGCCGCCTCGACCGCGGCACGTGGGGTCTGGTGCGGGCCGTCGCCGACCAGGCCGCTGACGCCGACGACGGGCCCACCAGCGGGATATGGGAGCTGCGCACCCCGAGACGGCTGCTGTCGGCCGACATCGGCAAGTGGATCACCCTCGACCGGGCCCGGTGGATCGCCCGCCTGCGCCGGCCGTGGACCCGGCGCCGGCGGTGGGCCTCGGCCCGCCGGGCCCTCCGCCAGAAGGTGATCGCCGCCCTGGACGAGGGTGGCGGCCTGCCCC
>JBBPYZ010000155.1:0-3153 GCA_038199465.1 Acidimicrobiales bacterium
CATGGTGGAGCCGTCGAGGACCCCACGCCACCCGTCGCGGAAGCCCAACAGCTCGTCGCCGTGGCAGACCTCGCCCTTGCGCACCACGGCACGGATGACAGCGTTCAACCCGGGGCAGTCGCCGCCTCCGGTCAGCAGACCGACCTTCACGCTGGCTCCTCTCGCATCGCCCCCGAAGCGGCCGAGCCTAGGCGTCCAGGCGGAGGCGCAGACCGGGGACGAGCGGTCCACCGCCGGACGAGGCCCGGAGGCGGGCGACGAGGGGGCGGACGTCACCCTCCGGCTGCAGGCCGCGGGCCACCGACCACAGCGTGTCGCCGGGCTGCACGACGTGGATGGGGGGGGGGGTCACCGCCTCGGCCGGAGCGGGGGTTTCTGTGGCCTGCCCGGCACCGGCGCGGGAGCCGGCGCCGAGCAGGGTCCCGCAGACGGCGATGGCCGACAGGACCACCACCGCCCACCACCGACGGACCGCAGCCGAGGGCTGGCGGCGGCCCGTCGGCCAGCAGCCGGGGAGGTTGAGGGGGGCGATCTCCCTCGTTGCGGCGGTGGCGATCACAGGAACCTCCTCGGGGGTGGCAGCGGGGCGAACATGCGTTCGCCGGCCCCAGTGAGCCACGAACAGGCGTTCGCCGTCAAGTCGTTCGTCGTCCAGGGGCATGGCACCAGCATCCCCACCGGTGTGACAGCCACGGTGCCGCCCACTCCGCAGCCGGTCACGAACAGGTGTTTGCCTTCCGCTGTCCGCTCTGGTAGAACAGGCGTTCGACGCCTCTGGTGGGCGTCGAACGAGAGCAACCCGAGCGAGGAGCGCACCGTGGCCGAGGTCCTGACCGGCAAGCGACGTCAGATCCTGGATGTGATCGCGGTGCACCTGCGCAGCCGCGGCTACCCGCCCTCGGTCCGCGAGATCGGGGAGGCCGTGGGGCTGGCCTCCTCGTCCACGGTGCACGCCCACCTGGCCACCCTCCAGCGTGAGGGCTACCTCAAGCGCGACCCGGCCAAGCCCCGGGCCCTCGAGGTCACCTACGACCCGCACTCGGGCGTCACCGCCGAGCGCCGTCCGGTGCGCCACGTCCCCCTCGTGGGCGACGTGGCCGCCGGCACCGGCGTCCTGGCCGACGAGCGGGTCGAGGAGCTGCTCCCCCTGCCGGAGGACCTCACCGGGCCGGGCGACCTCTACCTCCTGCGGGTGCGGGGCGACTCGATGGTGGACCTCGGCATCCTGGACGGCGACCACGTGGTCGTGCGCAGCGACATCGAGCCGACCAAGGGCGATGTCGTGGTGGCAGGGATCCCGGGCGACGAGGCCACGGTCAAGACCTGGAGCCGCAAGCAGGGCAAGATCGTCCTCCTGCCCCACAACGAGGCCCGGGGCTACCAGCCCATGGTCTTCGAGCCCGATGAGGTGCAGGTCTACGGCAAGGTGGTCACCGTCGTGCGCCGCCTCTGATCCGGCCCGACCCCTGCCCGAGCCGGCAGACTGCGCAGATGACGAGCGACGCAACGCCCACCTCGGCCTGGGGCATCGGCCTGGCCACCCTGAGCGACGCCGGGCCCCTCCTCGACGTCTGGTACCCCGCCCCCCGGCTCGGCCTCGAACCGCCGCCGCCGGTCGCCCTGTCGACCGCGCTGCGGTCCGACCAGGCCTCCGAGCTGCTCGGCCCGCTCGCGGCGGCCGCCCTCGGTCCCGATCAGGGGCGGGGCGTGCGGGTGGTGGCCGTCGCCACCGTGGTGGCCGACCTGGCCCTGCCGCCGTCCGACGCCGCCGACGCCTACCTCCGCCTGCACCTCCTGTCGGCCCGGCTGGTGGCCCCGCACGGCTGCAACCTCGACGGGGTGTTCGGCCTGCTGGCCAACGTGGTGTGGACCACCGCCGGGCCCTGCGCGGTGGAGGGTTTCGAGGTCACCCGCCTGCGCCTGCGGGCCGCGGGGCGGGCGGTGACGGTCCTCGGCATCGACAAGTTCCCCCGCATGGTCGACTACGTGGTCCCCTCCGGGGTGCGGATCGCCGACGCCGACCGGGTCCGCCTCGGCGCCCACCTGGCCGAGGGAACCACCGTCATGCACGAGGGGTTCGTCAACTTCAACGCCGGCACCCTGGGTGTCTCGATGGTCGAGGGCCGCATCTCCTCGGGGGTGGTGGTGGGCGACGGGTCCGACATCGGCGGCAGCGCCTCGATCATGGGCACGCTGTCCGGCGGGGGCAAGGAGGTCATCCGCATCGGCGCCGGCTGCCTGCTCGGGGCCAACAGCGGGACGGGCATCAGCCTGGGCGACGGCTGCGTGGTCGAGGCCGGCTGCTACATCACCGCCGGCAGCAAGGTGACGCTGCCCGACGGGTCACTGCGCAAGGCGCGGGACCTGTCGGGCCGCTCGGGCCTGCTGTTCCGCCGCAACTCGACCTCCGGGGCGCTGGAGGTCGTGCTCCGCACCGGCGACTGGGGCGGCCTGAACGACGATCTGCACCGCAACTGAGCACCGCCGGGCCCGACTACACAAAGAGGAGGCGGTTGGGTGTGCCCGGCTGGCAGCCGAGAACGGGCAGGAGGCAGGGGGGGCAGCGCCGACGATCTTGCCGGTGGTGGCCTTGGCCAGCACCCGGGCCTGGGCCTCCGGGCCGCTCGTCCCGGGGATCTCCATCTCCCGGGCCAGGGCCCCGGTGACGTGGGGGGCGGCCATGGAGGTCCCCGAGATCACCGCGGTGCCGATGGAGCGGAAGTCGGTGGAGACCACGGCCACCCCGGGGGCGAACAGGTCGACGCACGGTCCGCCGTTGGAGAAGCGGGCCATGACGTCGTTGACGTCGCTGGCGGCGACGGTGAGCACCTGCGGCAGGCCGGCCGGCGAGGCGGCGCACGCGTCGGACGCCTCGTTGCCCGCCGCCACCGCCACGGCCACCCCGTCGGCCGACAGGGCGGCGACAGCCCGGTCGAGGGCGGGGCTGCGCCCGACGGCGAAGCTGAGGTTGGCCGCCGCCGGCTGGCCGGGGCGGTGGTCGGCGGTGGCCCAGTCGACAGCGGCGATGATGGCCGACAGGGTCGTGACGTTGGCGCAGCCGAAGGCCTTGACGGGGACGATGGTGACGTTCTTGGCCACGCCGTAGGTGGAGCTGCCCACGATGCCGGCCACGTGGGTGCCGTGGCCGTTGCA
>JBBPYZ010000156.1:0-5278 GCA_038199465.1 Acidimicrobiales bacterium
CCGGTGGCCGAGGAGACGGCGGCGGCGGCCGTGGGCACTGAGGCCCCCGAGGCCGACGACGCCTCGCCGAGGCCCCGCCGGGCCAAGAAGGCGGCCGCACGCCCGGCCGAGGTCTCCCCGGCCCCGCCGCTGGCCGACCAGGAGGCCGAGCCGGCTCCCAGCCGGCCCCGCCGGGCCAAGAAGGCCGCTCCGGCCGAGGCGGTGGCGGTCGACGAGCCACCCACCAGCGGCCGACGCCAGAAGGCTGCGGCCCGTCCGGTCGCCGTCGAGGCGGCCCCGGCTGCGCCCGCGCCCCGAAAGCGGGCGCGCAAGGCGGCGGCGACGGTCGACCCCGCCGTGCCGACCGAGGCTCCCGCCCCGGTCGAGTCCGCAGCCGACGAGCCGGCCGCGGCTCCGGCGGCGCCGCGGCGGCGGGTGCGCAAGACAGCGGCGGCCGTCGAGCCTGCCGCCCCGAAGGCGGAGACCGACGCCACCACCGGGCCCACGGTCGCCTCCACCCGGCCGCCGAGGGCCAGGAAGGCGGCAGCCCGGGCCCCGGAGGCGCCGCCCGCCTCCGAGCCCGTGGCCCCCAAGAGACGCAGGAAGGCGGCCGAGCCCTCGGAGCCGGCCCCGCTTGGCGCCCCCGAGAGCGCGCCGCCCGAGGCTCCCGCGGTCGCCACCGCCGAGCCGGCCCCCCGGCCTCGCGGGTCCCGCAAGGCCAAGGTGGGCATCGAGCAGCCGGCGGCGACCGTCGCCGAGGCGGCCCCGGCCCCGGCGGCGCCGGCCCGCAAGCGGGCGGCCAAGAAGGCGGCCCCGCCCGCTCCTGCGCCGGTCCCCGAGCCCGAGGCGACGCCGCCGGCCAAGGCCCGGGCCAAGCGGGCTCCCGCCAAGAAGGCGCCCCCCTCCTAGAGAGGGACCAGCGAAGGCTAGAACGGTGCGGTCATGCGCATCGCCACCTGGAACGTCAACTCGCTGAACGTCCGGCTGGGCCGGGTCGAGGAGTGGCTCGACTACGCCCAGCCCGACGTGCTGTGCCTGCAGGAGACCAAGCTGGTCGACGCCGCCTTCCCCTACCTGGCCTTCGAGGCCCGGGGCTACCAGGCCGCCCACCACGGCCAGGGCCGCTGGAACGGGGTGGCCATCCTCTCCCGGGTCGGCATCGAGGACGTGACGGCGGGGATGCCCGCCAGCGAGGCGGGGGGCCCGGTGGAGGCTCGGCTGCTCACCGCCACCTGCGGGGGGGTGCGGGTGTCGAGCGTCTACGTCCCCAACGGCCGCAGCCTGGCCGACGACCACTACCGCTACAAGCTGGCGTGGCTGGCCGACCTGCGCCGGTTCCTCGAGACCACCGGGGACGCCGCCTCGCCCACCATCGTCGCCGGCGACTTCAACATCGCCCCGGGCGACCTCGACGTGGCCCCCGGCATCCGGGCCGAGACCCACACCTCACCCGAGGTGCGGGCCGCCCTCGGCGCGCTGGAGGCGTGGGGGATGGTCGACGTCTTCCGCCAGCACCACCCGACCGAGCCGATCTACTCGTGGTGGGACTACCGGGCCGGCGACTTCCACAAGGGCCGGGGCCTGCGCATCGACCTGCTGCTGGCCTCGCCTGCGGTGGCCGAGCGGACGAGCTTTGTGCTGGTCGACCGGCAGGCCCGAAAGGGCAAGCTTCCCAGCGACCACGCCCCGGTGCTGCTCGACGCCGACCTCTAAGAGGGTGGTCAGCCGACGGGGGAGAGGGTGCGCCGGTCGAGGGCGATGAGCTCCTCGCCCATCCACTCGATGGCGATGGGGAGCGGCAGGGACGCCGCCCCGGAGCCGATGAGCGGGCGGGGGCGACGGGGCACGCCACGGCCGGCGTTGCCGCCCCGGCCCCGGTACACGATCAGCCCGCTGATGGGGTCGGGCACCGCATCCAGCGCCGCCTCGACCGCCGGCAGGGCCCGGAACCGCTCCCAGGCCGCCTCGTCGGCGAAGCTCAACTCGAGGACGACGCCCCAGGTGTGGCGGTGCCAGCCCCAGTCGGTGGCCCCACCGGTGAAGGCGGACTCGATCAGCGCATCACCATGAGCCTCGGCCCAAAGGGACGCGCTACTCGCCCCGTCCAACACCTCGATGCTCATCCAGCACGCCACAACGAGATGACCATACGCCGTTCGCCGCCGCGGGTCAACGGTGACGGGCCACGAATGCCCCGAAAACCTGCTCCTCGACCTCGGCGTGCTCCCGCAGCCCCGAGATCACCGCCCCCTCGACCCTGCCTCCGACCAGCGGAACCCGCACCTTCACATCACCGACGAGGGTGCGCCCGGTGCGGTCGCCGTCGGGTCGCAGGACGACCGAGCCGGTGAAGCGCAGCAGGTCGCCGTAGTGGTCGGGCACCACCCGCAGCTCGATGGTGTGCAGCCGGCGGTCGAGGGTGGACACCTCGACCCATGACAGGCGGACCGGGTTCACCACCCGGGACGCCGCCGCGTTCAGCTTCCCCCGGAAGCGGTACCGCACCTGCAGGCCCACCTTCGCCCCGTCGAGCTCCTCGACGTCGAGCAGCTCGGGCGCCCACACCGACGGCGAGGCGGTGACCGCCTGGTACCAGGCGGGGTCGACCAGCGCCGCCTCGACCCGCTCGACCGGGGCCGTCAGGCACTGCTCGACGTTGAACCGCACCGTCGGCACGCTAACCAGGCCCGCCCTGCGCCGCCGTGACGGTCGCGCGAGGGTGAGGAGGCGATGGCGGTGCTCGACTTGGTGGTGGCCTTCGGCGGCCTGGCCGCCGCCTCCGCCGCCGGGCTGCGTTGGCTCCGGGTGGCCCAGCGCGAGGGGTGGGCGCCCGGGTCGGCCAGCCGGTGGGCCCTGCGGTGGTGGACCCTCGGCGGCAACGTCGCCCTGCTGGCGGTGGCCCTCGCCAGCCTCGTCGCCGCCCCCGTCTTCCGGCCTGCGGCCCTGGCCACCGCCGCCATCGTGGCCGTCGGGCCCCTCGGCCTCCCCCTGCGGGGCCGGCGACCGGGGCCGCTGGCGTGGACCCCCCGCTGCCGCCGGACCGCCGCGGTCGGCGCCGCCCTCACCCTCGCCGTGGTCGGCGCCGGCCTGGTGGTGGGGGCCGCCACCGCCGCGGTGCTGAGCGGGATCGCAGCGGTCCTGGCCCCGGTGGTCGTCGACGCCGCTGCCCTCGCCTCCGGCGGGCCCGACCCGGCCGAGGGCGTGGTGGCCACGGGCGT
The DNA here is from genome assembly GCA_038199465.1 of Acidimicrobiales bacterium. Classification (GTDB taxonomy): domain Bacteria; phylum Actinomycetota; class Acidimicrobiia; order Acidimicrobiales; family JAUJNH01; genus JAUJNH01. The sequence continues at coordinate 3,198 of JBBPYZ010000156.1, forward strand.
CGAGCCCTCGGATGCGCTCGCCCGCCTGGCCGCCCGCTCGGCGGGCAGGAGGGTGCTGGTGGCCGCCGGCCCCCGGGGCGCCGCCGGTGAGGACCTGGCCGAGCGGGCCGTGGCCGTGGCCACTCACCTCGTCCTGGTCGGCCGCCACGCCCGGGACCACCTCCAGCGGGGCGCCGCCCGCGGCCCGCCCGGCTGCACCATCGTGGTGTGCCATGACCTGGAGCACGCCGAGGCCTGGGTCACGACCGAGACCACCCCGGCCGACCTCGTCGTCTGGCTGCCCACCCCCCCCGACCACGTCCCCTGACGGGAGACGTGCGTACCTTGGGTCCGATGGCCGAGGACGACGAGGAGTTCGGGGCGAAGGTGGGGCGGTGGGTGACGGCCAACGGCTGGGTGGCCCACGACGTCAACGCCAAGCGGGCCGTCGTCAAGTTCGACCTGCCGTCGGGTCGAACCCAGACCCTCTACGCCATCGACCTCGGGGTGGTGGTCGAGCTGTCGGTGCCGAGCGTCCTGGTGTTCGACACCGTCGAGGACGTACCGCCCGACCTCGCCGTCACCTGCCTGCGCCGCAACGCCAAGAACACCGTCGGCTTCTGGTGCCTCGAGCAGATCGAGGGCAAGCAGGCCTTCTCCTTCATGTGGAACCTGCCCCACCGGCTCCTCGACGCCGAAACCTTCGGCCAGGTCGTGCGGGAGCTGGTCGTGGTGTGCGACGAGCTGGAGTCGGCCGTGGTGGTCGACCCCGTCCGCCTCGACCAGGAGATCCACGACCTTCTCGACGGCGAGCCGGGCGGGGACCCGCCCTCTCCGTCGTGATCATCCAGCCAGCAGGGCCTCGGCAAGGCCTTCCAGTCGGGCCGCCCTGCTGGCTTTGACGAGGACGGCGTCGCCCGGTCGTAAGTGCCCGACCGTGGCAACCGGGTCCTTGGCCTGGATGGGGCCGTAGAGGTTGGTTCCCGTCGGGATCAGCTCGATGCCGAGCTGAGCGGCCAGGGCGGCGACCTCGGCGTGGGCGGCGGCGGGATCGGCCAGCTCGGTCATCGGGCCGAGGATGGCCACCCGACGGCCGGCGCCGGGGAGGGCGGCCAGGGCGTGAAGCGCGGCGGCCATCGAGGTCGGGTTGGCGTTGTACGCGTCGTTCAGGACCAAGGCGCCGCTGCGGGTGCGCTGGAGGTCCATGCGCAGGGGCGACGCGACGGCGGCGCCGAGACCCTCGGCCACCGCCGGCAGGGCCACCCCGCAGGCCAGGGCGGCGGCGGCGGCGGCCAGGGCGTTGCCGACCTGGTGGGCGCCCCGCACCCCCAGCCGCACCTGCGCATCGCCCCAGGGCGTGCACAGCCGGAACGACGGCCGCAGCCCGTCGTCACAGGCCACCGCCTCGGCCCGCACCTCGCCCCGCCCGCCGAAGAGGAGCACCTGGGCCGCCGTGCGGATGGCCATGGCCGCCACCCGCGCATCGTCGGCGTTCAGGACCGCCGTGCCTGAGGCCGGCAGCGCCTCGACCAGCTCGCCCTTGCCCGTGGCCACGTCCTCGATCGAGCCGAAGAGCTCGGTGTGCACCGCCGCCACCGAGGTGACCACGCCGACGGTGGGCCGGCCCACCTCACACAGGAGGCGGACGTGACCGATTCCCCGGGCCCCCATCTCAAGCACGACCGCCTCGGTGCCGTCGGGGGCGCCGAGCAGGGTGAGGGGCACCCCGATCTCGTTGTTGAACGACCGCTCGCTCGACGCGATGGCAAAGGTGGCCGCCAGGGCGGCGGCCAGGAGGTCCTTCACCGAGGTCTTGCCGACGCTGCCCGTGACCCCGACCACCCGCTCGGGCAGGGTGGATCGGGCCAGCCGCCCGCAGGCCAGGAGGGCGGCGCCGGTGTCGTCGACCACGATCGCCGTGCCCCCGACCGGGGCCCGGACCGTCAGGTAGGCGGCGGCGCCGGCGGCCAGGGCGGCCTCCACGAACTCATGGCCGTCGCGCTCGGCCATGAGGGGGACGAAGAGCTGCCCGGGGCGCTGCGTCCGGGAGTCGTTGGTGGCGCCGTCCACCTCGACGTCCGGGCCGTAGAGGGCACCGCCGC
>JBBPYZ010000157.1:0-8861 GCA_038199465.1 Acidimicrobiales bacterium
CCGACGGCCCCGGCGGCGAGTGCGTGCTCGTCGACGCCCCTCCCGACCCGGCACCCATCCTCGGCCTGCTGGAGGAGCACGGGTTGCGGCTCGTGGCCCTGCTCAGCACCCACGGCCACAGCGACCACGTCGGCGGCGCCTCGAGCGTCGTGCGGGGGCTGCCCGCCCGCGCCGGCGGTCCCGTCCCGGTCCACATCCACGACGATGACCGCCACATGCTCATCGACCCCGTCGGCACCAGCGGCGCCTTCGGCCGCTACCTGGAGATGGAGGGCCTGGACCTCACCCCGCCCGAGCGCATCGAGGGCCTGGACGACGGGCAGATGGTCCGGGGGGCCGGCCTGGCCTTCACGGCCATCCACACCCCGGGCCACACCGAGGGGTCGGTGTGCCTGCGCCTCGACGTCGAGGGCGAGGCGCCGCTCCTGCTGTCGGGCGACCACCTCTTCGCCGGCTCCATCGGCCGCACCGACCTGCCCGGGGGCAGCTACGAGGCCCTCGTCGCGTCGATGCGCGAGAAGGTGCTGCCGCTGGACGACGACGTGCGGGTCCTCCCCGGCCACGGCCGGCGCACCACCATCGGCGAGGAACGCCGCACCAACCCGTTCGTGCTCCAGATGATCGGCTGACCTCGCAGAGCCCCTTCCTTCGGTAGCGGTAGCTCAGACCACCCCGGACGAGGAAGCCTCTGGCCGGTAGAACCGCTTCGAGGAGGGGCGACCGGCGGCCAGACCGGCCGGCGCCGGCATGCGGTGGGCCCGGGCCGAGCGGAGGCGCCGCAGGAACCCGCCGGAGGCACGGTGCGGTCCCGCGGTGGCGGGGAACACGGGCCGCTCGAACAGCGGGGAGAAGCGGTCGGGGAAGCCGGGCATGGTGCAACCGATGCAGATGCCCCCCATGCTCATGCACCCGCCGGCGCCGTCGATGACGCCCCGCTCGGTGATGTTGCACTGCACGATCGGCCCCCAGCACCCGAGCTCCACCAGGCAGGCGTTTCCGTCTAGCTCGGTGGCGAACACGCCGCGCTCGTAGTAGCTGAGCCTGTTGCAGCCGCTGTGCACCGTCTCGGTGAAGAGCCAGGCCGGGCGGCCAAGATCGTCCAGCTCGGGAAGGGGGGCCAGGCCGTTCAGGTGGAGCAGGAGGGCGGCCACCGTTTCTGTGTAGTTGTCGCCGAGGGGGGCGCAGCCGGGGATCTTGACCACGGGCACCCCGGCGGCCGACCGGTAGCCCTCACCCAGGTGGTCGGTGATCCCGCGCGAGCCGGTGGGGTTGTCGGCGGCGGCGGGGATCCCCCCCACGCCGCGCAGGTGCCGACGGCGATGACCGCCGCCGCACCCGGGGCCAGGCGGTCGAGCCACTCGGTGGTGGTGATCTGGCGCCCGGTCAGCGGCTCTTGGCCCAGCCCCGACCACGAGCCCTCCCCGGCCGTCGACTCGTCCAGCACGGATCCCTCCCAGGTCAGGATGTAGGGAGCGTCGAACTGACCCCGCTCCGCCATGAGGAGGTTGGCCGTCCATGCCGCCCCCGACTCGGTGGAGAGCAGGCAGTGGACCAGCTCGACCCGGGGCAGGCCCGGGATGGCGCCGGCCAGGAGCTGCTCGAGCCGGGGGTGGGTGGCCCCGGTGACGGCGACCGAGCACCCCTCGCCGACCCGCCTCCCAGCCAGATCAGATACACCTTGGCCAGCGCGCCGAGGGCCAGCGGATCGGTCGGCTTCGAGGTCGCCCGGCTGCGGACGGCGAGCGGGGCCAGCGGGTCCTGAGGGTCGTAGGAGTCGGAGGAGCGGAGCGGCGCGGCCAGGTCCATCGGTCCATCCATCGGCAGGCGGGGTGACCGTCTGAGGCAGATGGGCCCCGCCCTCAGGAATGGTCCGTGGCTACCGAAGAACAGACGTGCGCTCTCGCTTGTGGGCCAGCCTCCCGGCGCCGGGACGTCGGGCCCCGCCCCCGGACTCGGCCCCCTCCGGGCTCGCCCGCAGCGCCTACGTCCGGGTGGCCGCCCTCGCCGTGGTCGTGGTCGTGCTCGGGGTGGTTGCCGCCTCCATCGACGGTTCGGCCGACGTGTCGGCCGTCCTCCTCCTCATGGCCCTCTTCGCCGGCGCCCTGGCCGGCGGAGCCGTCGTCCTGGTTCAGCGGCGGGTGGGCCGCCCCCTCCGCCAGCTGGCCCGGATGGCCACCCAGGCAGCCGCCGGCCGGGAGGTCCCGCCGACGCCAGCACAGGCCCGAGGCGACCTCGGCCCGCTCGGGGCGGCCGTGGGCGCCCTGGTCGAGGAGGTGGAGCGGCGACGCCACATCGTGCTCGCCGGGGCGATCCTGGAGGCGTCGGCTGACCTCACCGTCATCCTGGCTGAGAGGGGGCTGATCACCCATGCCTCGACGGCGGCGGCCGCCATGCTTGGTCGACCCTCTGCTTGGCTGGTCGGCCAGAGCCTCGCCGGACTCGCCCACCCCGAGGACAGGTCCCGCCTCGAGGACCTCGGCGCCGGGCTGGCCGATGCGACCGGGCCGGCCGCCCGGGAGCTGCGGCTCTCGCACCTGCAGGGTCACTGGGTTGTCACCGAGGTCAGGGCCTGCGACCTGCGCGGAGACCCCGACGTCGGGGGGATCGTCCTCAACATCCGGGACATCAGCGTGCGCAAGGCCCACGAGGAGGACCTGGTGCGCCGGGCCCTCTACGACCCGCTCACCGGGCTGGCGAACCGGGCGCTGTTCCGGGAGCACGTCGAAAAGGCGCTGGCCCGGCTCCGCCGAGGGCCTGCTCTTCCCCACGCCGTGCTGTTCGTCGATCTCGACGGCTTCAAGAGGGTGAACGACAGCCTCGGCTACGCCGCTGGCGACGAGGTGCTGGTCGAGGTGGGCAACCGTCTCCGCCGGTGGATGCGCCCCGGCAACACCGCCGGCCGCCTCGGGGGGCTGGGCCTGAAGCTGGCCGTCGACGACTTCGGCACCGGCTACTCCTCGCTCAGCTACCTGCGCTCGCTCCCGATCGACATCCTGAAGATCGACAAGTCGTTCGTGGCCGGGGTCACGAACGGCGTCGAGCAGTCGGCGGTGGCCCAGGCCGTGGTGAAGCTGGCCCGCACGTTCAACCTGAAGACCGTGGCCGAAGGCATCGAGCAGCCCGAGCAGGCGGCGAGGCTGCTGGCCATCGGGGCCGACATGGGCCAGGGCTACCTCTTCTCCCGTCCGCTCACCGCCCCGAGTATGGGGGCGTTCCTGGCCAATGGCGGGATTCGGGAACGAGCGGCCGACGTCGACCTCAGGACACCGACGGCGGTGGCAGGCTGAGGCGGTCTCGGATCTCGGCCTGCACCTCCTCCACCGGCCGGGTGGCGTCGACGTGGACCACCACCTCCTTGCGCTCGAACAGCTCGATGATCGGCCGGGTCTTCTCGTAGTAGTCGGACAGCCGCGCGGCTAGGGCGTCGGGGCGGTCGTCGGCCCGCAGCGCCAGCTGGCCGCTACAGGCCTCGCACTCCTCCTCACCGGCCGCCCCCACGTTCTGCTCCAGGCCGCAGCGGGAGCAGATCCGCCGGGTCAGCACCCGCCGGTGCGCCTCCTCGTCAGGCATCTCCAGCACCACGACGCCGTCGATGTCGTAGCCCTCCACGAAGAACTCGGCCTGGCGCTCGTTGCGGGGGAAGCCGTCGATGATGAAGCCGTAGTTCCAGTCGTGCAGGGCGAGCCGGTCCCGCACGACCGATTCGACCAGCTCGTCCTCGACCAGGGCGCCGGCAGCCACGACCCGTTGGACCTGGGCTCCCAGCTTGGTGTGCTGCTGCACGTTCCAGCGGAAGATGTCCCCCACGCCGATGTGGACCAGGTCAAGCTCGGCGGCCAGGAGCTTGGCCTGCGTGCCCTTCCCGCTCCCCTGGACCCCCATGAACACGTACTTGCGCACAGCCCTACTCGGTGGAGGTGAGGTTCCGCTCGCCCATGAGGTCCATCTGTCGCCGGATGGCCCTGATGTCGCGAGCCACGTCCCGCATCCATCGCAGCCCATACCCGACAACCAGAAGCGGTAGCCCGTAGACCAACATGCCGATGACGATGATCTCCAGGTTCATGGCTTGTTCCTGTCATTCGGCAAGGCGCACCCTGCGTCTGATCCTATGTCCCTCTGTACCGGCCGGGCGGCTCCCGGCCGCAGCTTGTCGCCGGCGACGGCGATGGACGCCCAGGTCGGCCGGCCGAGGGGCACCGCCTCCCGGCGGTTGTGCCGCCGGAGGCGGTCGGTCGCCTCCTCGATGTCAGCTCGGGGGACCCTCACCTGGAAGCTGGCCGCGACGAGGCGAGACCGAGGGCTCCCGTCGGAACCGGTCGGCGCCGCATCGCCCTCCAGGCCGGGGTCTCGGAGGCCTATGACGCACTGCCAGGCATCCGGCGAGGCCCAGTGCAGGATCCGCTCGTAGAACCCGTCACGGGCCCCGGCGTTGGCCAGGGCCTCCTGGAACGCCAGAAGGCCCTGAAGGTCGGCAAAGCCGATGCCGGCCCGCGCCAGCTCACGTCGGGCCACGGCCTCCAGGTGGGGGAGCTCGGCGACCAGCCCGGCGATGTTCTCCCCCACGTCCTGGCAGGAGTGGATCGTCCCGATCCCGGCTCGCCAGACCTCGAGGACGAGGTCCGAGAGCTCGAGGTCGATCTCGGCCGACCATGCCCCGTGCACCACGACCGTGGCCGGATGGGTTCGCACACGTCCCATCGTCCCAGAGGGGGTGCCCGGGGCGGGACTTGAACCCGCACGCCCTCTCGGGCAGAGGATTTTGAGTCCTCCGTGTCTGCCGATTCCACCACCCGGGCTCGGGATGCATCCTAGACGGCGTAGCGTCGGGGACCAGTAGGTAACGGACAGCAGCCTGGCCCGGTCAGACCCCTCATCCAGGCCCGCCGCCTACGACGGAGGACCCCTTCCATGCTCGTCTTCACCTTCCCCGGTCAGGGGAGCCAACGCCCCGGCATGGGCGCACCGTGGGTCGACCACCCCAGCTGGGAGCTGGTCGCCGACGCCACCGAGGCCGTCGACCGCGACGTCACCCACCTCCTGCTGCACGCGGAGGCGGCCGAGCTGACCCAGACCCGCAACGCCCAGCTGGCCTGCTTCACCCTCTCCATGGTCGTGCTCGACGCCATCGAGCGCACGGGGCTGGCACCGGTGGCCGCCGCCGGCCACAGCCTCGGCGAGTACTCGGCCCTCGTCGCCGTCGGCGCCATCGCCTTTGACGACGGCGTCCGCCTCGTGGCCGAGCGGGGCGAGGCCATGCAGCTGGCCGCCGAGGACAACCCCGGCACCATGGCCGCCGTGCTCGGCCTCGACGTCGAGCAGTGCTGGGTGGCCTGCCGCCGGGCCGACGCCGAGGTCTGGGTGGCCAACGACAACGCCCCCGGTCAGGTCGTGATCGCCGGCGACGCCGACGGGGTGGCCCGGGCCGGCGAGATCGCCAAGGAGCTCGGGGCCAAGAAGGTTATGAGCTTCCCGGTCGGCGGCGCCTTCCACACCCCGCTCATGGGCCCGGCCCGCACCAGGCTGCGCAAAGCCATCGCCAGCTGCCGCTTCACCGACTGCGAGGTGCCGGTGGTGGCCAACGTCGACGCCACCGCCCACCGGGAGGCCGAGGACTGGCCGGCGCTGCTCAGCGCCCAGCTGTCCAGCCCCGTCCTGTGGCGCCAGACGCTCTCCGAGCTGGGCGCCCTCGGCGCCACCCATCTCGTCGAGGTGGGGCCCGGCGGGGTCCTCACCGGCATGGCCAAGCGCGGCCTGGCCGGGGTGGCCACCCTCCCGGTCGGCACCCCCGAGGACGTCGACCGGCTCCTGACGGCCATGGCTCCCACCGCCCACATCTCCTCGCACCCGCTCCTGAACGACGGCGAGCACCTGTTCGTGCGCGAGCGCCTGGTTGTGGCCCCGGCCGCCGGGGTGTTCACGCCCGACCCGACCGTCCCGGGTGAGGGCGGGCCGCTCCAGGTGGGCGGCCTGCTGGGCACGGTCAACGGCACCGACGTCCGCAGCCCCTTCGCCGGCGCCCTGCAGGGGATGCTGGCCGTCGGCGGCGAGCGCGTCGTGGAAGGCCAGCCCATCGCCTGGCTGCTCGCAGGATGACCAGGGGGATGGCCGTCACCGGCCTAGGCACCGCCCTGCCGCCCACCGTCCTCACCAACGCCGACCTGGAGAAGACCCTCGACACCAGCGATACCTGGATCACCGAGCGGACCGGGATCCGGGAGCGACGGATCGGGGGCACCACGAGCGGGCTGGCCGTCGCCGCCGCCCGGGCCGCCATCGACGACGCCGGCATCGACGCCTCCTCGATCGACCTGCTCATCCTGGCCACCGAGACCCCCGACGCCCTGATGCCCGCCACCAGCGCGGCGGTGGCCGGGGCCCTCGGCCTGCGCTGCGGCTCGTTCGACCTCAACGCCGCCTGCGCCGGGTTCACCTACGGGCTGGTCATCGCCCACCAGCTGGTGATCGGCGGCATCGGCCGGGTGCTGCTCGTCGGCTCCGACACGATGTGGTCGATCACCGACCCCGGCGACCGGGGCACGGCCATCCTGTTCGGCGACGGGGCCGGGGCCGTGGTGCTAGAGGCGACCGCGGACGAGTCGGCCGGCGTGCTGGGCTGGGACGCCGGCACCGACGGCACCCTCGGCGGCATCCTGTCCTGCGCGCTGGGCGGCACGATCCGCATGGACGGCCAGGCCGTGTTCAAAAAGGCGGTCCGGGTGGTCGTGGACTCCTGCGCCGCCGCCCTCGAGCGGGCCAAGCTCACCGGCCAGGACATCGACGTGTTCGCCCCCCACCAGGCCAACCTGCGAATCATCGACGCCGCTGCGGCGCGGCTCGGCATCCCGGGTGACCGTTGCGCCGTCGTTCTCGACCGGACCGGCAACACCAGCGCCGGCTCCATCCCCCTGGCCCTCGCCGAGGCCCGGGACCAGGGCCGGCTGAAGGCTGGATCCCTGGCGCTGGTCAGCGGGTTCGGGGCCGGGATGACCTGGGCCAGCGCCGTCGTCCGCTGGGCGCCCCGACCCAACCCCTAGGCTGGCCCGACGACCGAAAGAAGGAGACCAAACCATGGATCGCGAAGAGGCGTTCACCACCTTCCGGAAGGCTGCGGTCGAGGTGCTCCGCGTCCCTGAGGACAAGGTCGTGCTCGCAGCCAGCTTCGCCGACGACCTCGAGGCCGACAGCCTCGATCTGGTCGAGTTCGTGATGAAGCTCGAGGAGGACTTCAACGTCGACATCGACGAGTCGGAGCTCGAGGGCGTCACCAAGGTCGAGCAGGCCTTCGACCTGTTGATGTCGAAGCTGTAGGCGATGCTGGTCGCCCCCGGCGTGCAGGGCCACCGGGTCGCCGTCACGGGCATCGGCATCGCCGGTCCCGCCGGGGTGGGCTGCGAGGCGTTCTGGGCCGGCCTCCACACCCCGGCCCGGCACGGCCACGACCGTCGGGTCGAGGGCTTCGACGCCGGCCACCTCTACGGCGAGAAGGAGATCCGGCGGGTCGACCGCTTCAGCCAGCTGGCCATGCACGCCGCGGTCGAGGCGCTCGAGCAGGCGGGCGACCTGCGGGCCGACCCCGACCGGATCGGCACCATGGTCGGCACCGGCGTCGGCGGCCTCATCACCCTCGAGGACCAGATCATCCACGGTCACCTGAAGGGCCTGAAGCGGGTGTCACCGTTCCTGGTGCCCAGCATGATGAACAACGCCGGCGCCGCCGGCATCTCCATGCGCTTCGGCTTTCGGGGCCCGTGCGAGGCGGTGGTCACCGCCTGTGCCGCCGGCACCCACTCGGTCATCAACGGGGCCCGGCTGGTGGCCTCGGGGCGCTGCGACGTGGTGGTCGCCGGGTCGTCCGAGGCGCCCCTGTCCCCCACCGGGGTCGCCGCCTTCACGAACATGACAGCCATCACCAAGAGCGGCTGGAGCCGCCCCTTCGACGCCCGCCGCGACGGCTTCGTCATCGCCGAGGGCGCCGGCATCCTGGTGCTCGAGGCGTGGGACCACGCCGTCGCCCGGGGGGCCACCATCCTGGCCGAGGTGCTCGGCGGGGCCTCCACCGCCGACGCCCACCACATCACCGCCCCCGCCCCCGGCGGCAGCGGCGCCCTCACCTGCATGCAGCAGGCCCTAGAGGACGCCGGGATCGCCGCCGACGCCGTACGTCACGTCAACGCCCACGGCACCTCGACCACGCTGAACGACGCCGCCGAAGCGGAGGCGCTGGGCAAGCTGTTCGGCACCCCCGGTCCCCCGGTCACCTCCACCAAGGGCGTCACCGGTCACGCCCTCGGCGCCGCCGGCAGCATGGAGGCCGTGATCGGCGTGCTCAGCATGCTGAAGCGCTCGATCCCGCCGACGGTGGGCACCGACGCGGTCGACCCCGAGCTGGTCCCGATCGATCTGGTGCTCGGCGAGGCCCGCCCCTGGGAGCCCGGGCCGCTGCTCTCGAACTCCTTCGGCTTCGGCGGCCACAACGGCACCCTGGTGCTGGGTCCCGCCTGAGGGAGCTCAGGCGGGACCCAACAACCTCAGGCGTCGGCGATCTGGCGGAAGGCTTCGGCCTTGGTACGGCGTTCGGCCATGCGACGCTTCCAGAACGGCTGCTTCCAGTGCCGGAAGGCTCGATGGGCCGTGCTGCCGTCGGTCGGCTTCTCCGACCGGTGGGCGTGCAGGTGGTCGTGGCCCTGGAAGGGCAGCACCGCCTCGTCGCCCTCCATCAGCAGCACCTGGAGGGCGACACGGCGCTTGCGCCGGTGCTCCGCCAACCGCTCATCCTTCTGCAGGATGTCGTCTCGTCCGTCCCGGTGTCGCCTGCTCACAAGCAAACCTCCTCTGGTTGGATTGCTTCCAGCATCACC
>JBBPYZ010000158.1:0-4364 GCA_038199465.1 Acidimicrobiales bacterium
GCGGGGTCTCCCCGCCAGGGTGCACCGTGAGCGTGCGATCGGCCTGGGCCGAGGTCGACATCGCCGCCATCACCGCCAACGCCCGGGAGCTGAAGCGGCTGGCATCCAGGGCCCAGCTGTTGGCCGTGGTGAAGGCCGACGGGTACGGGCACGGGTCGGTGCCCGTGGCCAGAGCCGCCCTGGCCGGCGGAGCCTCGTGGCTGGGCGTGGCGCTGGTGGAAGAGGGGGAGGTGCTGCGACGGTCCGGGATCACCGCTCCGGTGCTGGTGCTGTCCGAGCCACGGCCGTCGGCCATGGGACAGGTGGTGGCCTCTGACCTCCGGCCGACCCTCTACACCGAGGAGGGGGTGGCGGCGGCCGCCAAGGCGGCCTGCCGCCTGCCTGCGCCGTTGCGGGTGCACGTGAAGGTCGACACCGGGATGCACCGGGTGGGCGCCACGCCCGACACCGCCGTTGCGCTGGGACGAGCCGTAGCCGAGCGGCCCGAGCTGCACCTGGAGGGGCTCTTCACGCACTTCGCCGTGGCCGACGAGCCGGATCGGTCAGCGACGGCTGAGCAGCTGGCAGGGCTCCACGAGGTAGCCGCTCGGCTGACTGACCTCGGCATCCGGCCCGACCTGCTCCACGCCGCCAACTCGGCGGGCCTGCTGGCCCATCCCGACAGCCACCTGGACCTCGTCCGCTGCGGCATCGCCCTCTACGGCCTGGCCCCTGCTCCCGCCCTTGCCGGGCTGGCAGACCTCCACCCGGCTATGACCCTCAAGGCGGAGGTCTCCTTCGTGAAGCCGCTGGCGGCCGGGCAGGCGGTCTCCTACGGCCTGCGCTGGTCGGCGGCGACCGCCACCGTGGTCGCCACCGTGCCGATCGGCTATGCCGACGGGGTGCCCCGCAGCTACGGGGCCAGCGGGGGGCAGGTGCTCATCGGCGGCCGGCGCTGCCCCGTGGTGGGCACGGTCACCATGGACCAGCTGCTGGTGGACTGCGGGCCCGGCGCCACCACGAGCCCTGGCGAAGAGTGCGTCCTCATCGGCCGCCAGGGCGACGAGGAGGTGACCGCCTGGGAATGGGCCGAGCGTGTGGGCACCATCGCCTACGAGGTGGTGTGCGGCCTGTCGGCCCGCGTCCCCCGCTCCTGGACCTGGGGGATCTAGCGTTGGCGCCTCGCATGGTCGCCCTGCCGCCGCTGACGGCACCGTCCGACTCGCCGGGCTGCACCCGGGCTCTCGGGGCCGCCCTGGCCGCCCACCTCCGGCCGGGTGACGTCGTGCTGCTGTCCGGCGACCTCGGGGCCGGCAAGACGGTGCTGGTGCAGGGCATCGCCGCCGGACTCGGGGTGGCCGAGACCCCGACCTCGCCGACGTTCGCCCTCGTCCACGAGCACCAGGGCACCGACCTGCGCCTGCTGCACGCCGACGCCTGGCGGCTGGAGTCGCCGGCCGAGGCGGTGGACCTGGCGCTGGCCGAGGAGGTCGACGACGGCCGCAGCGTCCTCGTCATCGAGTGGGGCGAGCTGGCGGCGGCGGCCCTGCCCGGTGACCACCTCCGGGTGGTCCTGGAGACGGGTCCCGGGGAGGCGCACCGCATGCTCTTGTTCCTCTTCGACGGCGAGAGCTGGGAGGCCCGCCGAGCCATTGTGGCCGCCGGGTTCGCCGCCGCCGAGGGACGCCCCGTCGAGGCCGACGAGGTCCACCCCGGGTGATGCTCGTCCTCGCCATCGAGACGGCCACGCCCCGGTGCTCGGTGGCCGTCGGCCACGCGGGTGGGCTGGTGGCCGGCTTCTCGGTCGACCGGGACCGGCGCCACGTCGAGGCCCTCGTGCCGGCCATCGCCACCGCCTGCCGGGCCGCCGGGCTGGCGCTGGCCGACCTCGACGCCCTGGCCGTCGACGTCGGCCCGGGATTGTTCACCGGGATGCGCGTGGGCATCGCCACGGCTCAGGCCCTCGGCCTCGCCCTCGGCCTGGCCGTCCACCCGGTCTGCTCGCTTGACGTGCTGGCCCACCCCTTCCGCCATGCCGGGCCACCCGTGGCCAGCGTGGTCGACGCCCGCCGCGGCGAGGTCTTCCGCTCCCTGCACCGGGCGGGCGTCCCACTGGTCGGGCCCGCCTGCATCACGCCAACCGCGCTGGCCGCCGAGCTCGCCGCCCTCGGCGCCAGCCTGGCCGTGGGGGACGGCGCCGTGCGCCACCGGACCGTGCTCGAGGCCGCCGGGACCGAGGTGGTCACGGCCATGCCGTCGGCCGAGTCGGCGCTGGAGCTGGCCCTGGCGGCGATCGCCGCCGGCGCCGGCGGCCTCGACCCTGGCGAGGTCCAGGCCCTCTACCTCCGGGCGCCCGATGCCCAGGCCAACTTCGTTGTGCTGGCCGGGGAGCGCGGGTGATGGCCGTGCGCCCCGAGGAGCAGCCGCCGCCGGCCGGCGACCTGGCCGTGCAGATCGTCCCCATGCGCCGCCGCCACCTCCGCGGCGTCCTGGCCATCGAGGCCCAGGTGTACCCCCGACCGTGGTCGCTTGGGCTGTTCCTGGGCGAGCTCAACCTGCACGTGGCCCGGTCGTACCTCGTGGCCCGGGCGGCCGGGCGGGTCGTCGGCTACGGCGGCCTGATGTTCAGCCTGGAGGACGCCCACATCACGACGCTGGCCGTCGACCCCGCCTGGCGGCGCCACAAGGTCGGCCAGCGGCTGATGGTCGTCCTGGCCCGGGAGGCGGTGCGCCGGGGCTCGGAGAACCTGACCCTCGAGGTGCGGGTCTCGAACGAGGCGGCCCAGGCCCTGTACCGCCGCTTCGGCCTGGCCCCCGCCGGCATCCGCAAGGGCTACTACGTCGAGTCGGGCGAGGACGCCATCGTCATGTGGGCCCACGGCATCGACGACGAGGCCTACTCCGAGCGCCTCCACCGCCTGTGGGACGAGGTTCCCGGCACCACCCTTGTCGAGCACCCGAGATGACCGCTCCCGACCGCGATGTCGCCGCAGGGCCCCAGCTGGTGCTCGGCATCGAGACCAGCTGCGACGAGACCGCGGCCAGCGTCGTGGCCGACGGGCGCCACACCCTCTCCTCGGTGGTCAGCAGCCAGGTGGCGCTGCACGCCGAGTTCGGGGGCGTCGTGCCCGAGATCGCCGGACGGGCCCACCTGGCCCGCCTGGTCCCGGTGGTCCGGGCCGCGCTGACCGAGGCCGGCGTCGACCGGCCGGCGGGCCAGCTGGCCGCCGTCGGCGCCACCAGGGGACCCGGGCTGGTCGGCGCCCTCCTGGTGGGGCTGGCCTCGGCCAAGGCGCTGGCGCTGGCCTGGGACCTGCCCTTCGTCGGGGTGAACCACCTCGAGGGCCACCTGTACGCGTCGCTCCTCGAGGACCCGAGCTTCGACCCGCCGATGGTGGTGCTGCTGGTGTCGGGCGGCCACACCCTGCTGGGGCACGTCGTGGCCCCGGGCCGCTCCCGGCTGCTCGGGCGCACGATTGACGACGCCGCCGGCGAGGCCTCTGACAAAGTCGCCCGCATGCTGGGTCTCGGCTATCCGGGCGGTCCCCCGATCGATCGGCTGGCGGCCACCGGGGACGCGGCCATCGTGCGCTTCCCCAGGGGCCTGGTCGACGGGCCGGGCTGCGACCTGTCCTTCAGTGGCGTGAAGACCAGCGTGCTCCGCTTCGTGCGCACCCACCCCGAGGCGGCGGTGGCCGACGTGGCCGCGGCCTTCCAGGAGGCCGTGGTCGACGTGCTGGCCGTCAAGCTGCGCCGGGCCGCCGGCTCGGTGGGTGCCCCGGCGGTGTGCCTGGCCGGGGGCGTGGCCGCCAACTCGGCCCTGCGGGCTCGGGTGGCCGCCGACGCCCGGGCCGACGGGCGGCGGTGCTTGGTGCCCAGCCCGGCCATGTGCACCGACAACGCGGCCATGGTGGCGGCCGCGGCCTGGTGGCGCTGGCGGTCGGATGGCGCCACGCCGCTCGACGCCCCCGCCGACCCCAACCTGCGCCTCGCCTATGACCGGGAGCCGGCCGAGGTGGCCCGGTGACCCCGGTGTGGCGGGCTCTGGGCACCGTCGCCGCCCTCATCGCCGGGTTCGCCATCCCGATCCTGCTGCTGGTCGTCTACCTCGGTGTGCGGGACCAGGGGCCGGTCGCCATCACCGGCCTCATCGCCCTGGGGGGCGCGATCACCCTGATCGTCCTGGCGGTGAAGGGTCGCTTGCGATTCTGAGCCGCGCGGCCTACGGTTAGCACTCGCCCGACGAGAGTGCTAGCAAGCACCCGACCCGAGTGCCAGTCGCCAACGGAGGATCCGACATGAACCTGCACCCCCTCGATGACCGCATCGTCGTTCGCCCCTCAGAGGCCGAGCAGACCACTGCGTCCGGCCTTGTGATCCCGGAC
>JBBPYZ010000159.1:0-4242 GCA_038199465.1 Acidimicrobiales bacterium
CGGGCCCAGGAACCCCGCCGCCCGCCGGCACCGAAGCGGAGGCTTCGTGCAGGTGACCGTCCCGGGCTCGCTCGGGGGAGAGCGGATCGATCGGGCCGTGGCCCTTTTGACCGGGCTGTCCCGCAGCGAGATCAACGTGCTGATCGAGTCGGGTGCCGTCCAGGCCGGCGGTCGCACGATCGCCAGCCGCTCCCGCAAGCTGGTGGCCGGCGAGGTCCTTTTGGTCGAGGTCCCCGAGCGCCAGGACCGGGCGCTGGTCCCCGACGCCGCCGTCGTCGTTCCCGTGGTGTTCGAGGACGAGCACGTGCTGGTGGTCGACAAGCCGGCCGGTCTGGTCGTGCACCCCGGCGCCGGCAACCAGGGCGGCACCATGGTGCACGGCCTCCTGGCCCGCCACCCCGAGCTCGCCGGCGTCGGCGGCGACGACGACCGCCCCGGGGTGGTGCACCGCCTCGACGCCGGGACCAGCGGCCTGCTTGTCGTGGCCCGCACCGAGGAGGCCTTCCACCTCCTGGTGGCCCAGCTGGCAGCCCGAACGGTGGAGCGCCGCTACCGGGCCCTGGTCCACGGCCGGGTGGCGGCCCCGGCCGGCCTGGTCGACGGTCCGATCGGTCGTGACCCCCGCGACCCCACCCGCCACGCGGTGGCCGCCGGCGGCAAGGAGGCCCGGACCCGCTACGAGGTCCTCGACCGCACCGAGGCCACCACGCTGCTGGCCTGCCAGCTCGAGACCGGCCGCACCCACCAGATCCGGGTCCACCTGGCCGCCATCGGCCACCCCCTGGTGGGCGACGTCCTGTACGGCGGCCACCTCGAGCTCGGTCTCACCCGGCCCTACCTGCACGCCCACCGGCTGGCGTTCGACCATCCTGCGACAGGCGAGCGGGTAGCCTTCGAGAGCCCTGTCCCCCCCGACCTGGTTGAGGCCGATGACCGACGCTGACGACGCAACCATCCTGCGCCCCGTGGTCCGGGCCGTGGCCGCAGCCATCTTCTGCCTCCTGTGCGGCAGCATCGCCGGCCTGTTCGTGGTCCGGGAGGACGTGGGATCGGCGGGTCAACAGGTCGACCTGGCCCCCAGCACCCCTGCGCGCCCTGCTACAGCACCTTGAGGGAGATCGGAACCGCTGACAGGGCCTTGCTGAGGGGGCAGCTGGCCTTGGCCGCCTCCGCCGCCTTGGCAAAGCCGTCGGCGTCCAGGCCGTCGGTCTCGCCCTGCACGCTGAGGGTGATCCCCGTCACCTGGAAGCCGCCGACAGGGTCGGGGCCAAAGGCCACCGCGGCCGAGACCTCCAGGGTCTGGGGGGTGCCGCCGGCCTCGGCGATCTCGTGGGAGAGCTGCATGGCGAAGCACGAGGCGTGGGCGGCGGCCACCAGCTCCTCGGGGCTGGTGGTGCCGTCAGCGTCATCTGCGGTCCGCTTGGGCCAGGACACCTCGAAGGTGCCGGCGCCCGAGCTGGTCAGCTCGACCTGACCGCGGCCGTCGTTCAGGCCGCCGGCCCAGGCGGTGCGTGCGGTGCGAGTGGGCAAGGTGATCTCCGAATCGTCTCGTGATGGTGTCGAGGGAAGGTCGCGTCCCTCGGATCTTGTCAGTGCTTGCAGGCCAATGTGATGGTTGGGAATGGGTTCACGGCCTCGCCGCCGCCGGGATGCACCTCGAAGTGGAGGTGGGGCGGGGTGGTGATGGCGTTGCCGGTGTTGCCGACGTAGCCGATCACGGCGTCGGCGGCCACGGTGCCGGCCAGCCCGAAGCCGTCGAGGTGGGCGAAGTAGTAGCGGTGACCGTCGTTGCCGTAGAGGTGGACGGCGTTACCTCCGATCGGACCGGTGACCTGCTCCGCCCGCCCCGAGACCGGCGCCCGCACCGGGGTACCCCGTGCGGCGAACATGTCGTTGCCCAGGTGGACCCGGCCTTGAGGGCGGGGGGCGCCGTAGTCGTTGACGAAACTGGCGCCCGGCGCCGGGCAGCGCCAGTCGCCGGGCACCTGGATGCTGCGGCCGACGGTGGGCTGGCTCGTGCCCGTCGCTTGGTTGGCCGTGGTCAGGGCGGTGGCGGTGCTGTCGGTGGCGGCGGCGATGGAGATCCAGGTGTCGCCGCCCTGGACCACGTAGGTGCGGGACCCGATGATCCGCCAGGTTTCGGTGATCGACACCGGGGTCGGGTTCGATCTGGGCGACGTGGCCACGAGGGCGGCCCAGGTCAGCGGCCCGACCACGCCGTCCCCGGCCAGGCCGTGGCTGCGCTGGAAGGCGACAACCGCGGCTTGGGTGGCCGGGCCGAAGCTTCCGTCCGGGCTGGTGGAGTCTCCGGCCCGGGTGAGCAGCGTCTGCAGCTGGACGACGGCCGACCCGGTGTCCCCCTGGCGCAGCACGGGGCGGGCCGCCACGGCCGTCACGGGGGTGCCCGAGGCGGATCTCCCCTGGTCGAGCGCGGCCCACGTCAGCGGCCCGACGATCCCGTCAGCGGTCAGCTCGGCGGCCGTCTGGACGGCCTGCACGGCCGCCCGGGTCATGGGCCCGAACATGCCGTCGACGGCCACCCCCACGCTGCGCTGAACCGCCTCGACCTCCACGCCCTGGTCCCCGAGGGAGAGGACGGGCCGGGCCGCGGGCGGGCTTGGCATCAGGGCGTGAGCCTCAGCCCACGGGCCCGACGGTGCCGCCGTCGGGATGAGCAGGAGCAGGCCGGTAACGGCCGCCACCCTCGTGAATCGTCGTCGCACGTGTCGGCTCCTGCCGGGCACCCCTCTCCGCGAGACTCACACTAGCGACAACAGCCCCAGGGACCACAAGGGGCGGGTTAGCGTTCTGCCCGGGGAGGCGCAGCCTCGACGGGGGCTCAGCGCAGGTTGGTCTCGGCCGGCTGCAGGCCCTTGGCCCGCATCACCATGTCGGCCAGCGTGAGCGACGCCAGGTGGCGGCGCAGGTGGCTGCCCACGTCGGCCCACACCTCGAGGAGGGCGCACTGGCCCTCGTGCTCGCACGCCCCGCTCTCGTGGGGGTTGCCGAAGTCCCCGGCCACGATCGGGCCGTCCACGGCGCTGACGATGGCGGCCAGGGTGATCTCGCCCGGCGTGCGGGCCAGGACGTAGCCGCCGCCCACCCCTCGCTTGGACCGCACCAGGCCGGCGCCCTTCAGGGCCAGGAGGATCTGCTCCAGGTAGGGCTGGGGCAGGCCGGTGCGGTCGGCGATGTCGCGCACCGAGGTGGGCGTACCGCCGTTGGCGTGGAGGGCGAGGGACAGCAGCGCCCGACTGGCGTAGTCACCGCGCGTCGACACCTTCACCAGGTGCGATGCTACGGCGGATGAGCGACGCCCCCCAGCCCGTGCCGACGACCCCCGCCGCCCCCGGGGTGGAGGGTGGCGAACCGGGCCCGGACCGCACCGGCGAGTTCGTCGAGCATCCGGCCAAGGTGATGAGGATCGGGTCGATGATCAAGCAGCTGCTCGACGAGGTGCGCTCCGCGCCGCTCGATGACAAGAGCAGAGCCCGCCTGAAGGAGATCTACGAGACGTCCATCCGCGAGCTGTCCGAGGGCCTGTCGCCCGACCTCAGCGAGGAGCTGGCCACCCTCACTACGCCCTTCGTCGACAGCGCCCCCTCCGACTCCGAGCTGCGCATCGCCCAGGCCCAGCTGGTCGGCTGGCTCGAGGGGCTGTTCCACGGCATCCAGGCCACCCTCTTCGCCCAGCAGGTGGCCGAGAAGCAGATGGAGGAGCTGCGCCGCCGCAGCCTCCCCGCCCCCGCCGAGGATCGCTCCGGAAACTACCTCTGAGCCGCCTCGTCCGGCGCGTCCGACGGCTCGGATCCGCTCGGCTCCCTGGCCAGGGCGACCCCCTCGTCCAGCAGGGAGACGGCCCGGGCCGCCTGCGTTCGGATGGCCGTGAGCAGGCGGGTCCGGTCGGCCTCGGCGAGCCGGTCCCACGACGACTGCAGTGTCTCGGCCATGCCGCTTATCACCGCCAGCGGTGTGCGCAGGTCGTGGCCGGCCCGCCTGACCCAGGCGGCGAGGAGGTCCTCCGGCGGGTCCTCCTGGTCAGGCTGGTCAGGCACGGAGGAACGGTAGTGGCGCTGCTACCGTCGCCAGGAATCACATCCGTGTAGTCCACCCACAGCTTGTCCACAGGAAGAAGATCGTGGCCGGGTCCTTCGCCCACCTGCACCAGCACACCGAGTACTCGATGCTCGACGGTGCGTCCCGGGTGCAGGAGGTGGTGGCGGCGGCGGTGGCCGACGGCCA
>JBBPYZ010000160.1:0-2060 GCA_038199465.1 Acidimicrobiales bacterium
CACGGCCCGTGCGTCAAAGGTGACCGCCGTCACCTCGACGGAGGGGTCGCCGTGCACGGCCCGCACCGCGACGCCCTCGAGGAGCTGGTCGAGACGCACCGCGCTCACCTCCGGGTCACTGCCGTCACGGAACGGCGCGCCACGGTAGTGGGGGCCGCCCGGGCCGCCGCCCCGGCGGGAGCGGTGCTGGGCGAGGTCGAGGTGGTCGGTCGGGTGCCCGCCCTGGCCACCGTCGTGGACGAGGCAGGGGTGGTGGACGTCGGCGCCGCCGAGGTCGCCGTCGCCCCGGGCTTTGCCGCAGCGAGGGCACCGGCGGCGCCGACGTCACCCACGCCCTTGGCCGACTGGGCGTCGGCCGAGCGGGCCACGGTCCCCGGCAGCCCCCCAGCCGGCGGCGGGATGCGCAGCTCGGCGAGGGCGTAGCGGGCCAGGTCGGAGAAGACCGGGGCGGCCACCAGGCCCCCGTAGATCGGGGTGGGCTGGTCGAGGATGACCATGGCGGTGAGCTGGGGCTTCTCGGCCGGGACGAAGCCGGCGAAGGAGGACACGTAGGCGCCCTGCTCGTAACCCCGCTGGCCCACCAGGGGCTTGCGGGCCGTCCCTGTCTTGCCGGCCACGGTGTAGCCCTCGACGGCGGCGAGGGTGCCGGTGCCGACCCGCACCACCTCGGTCAGCATCTTGGTCATCTCGGCCGACGTCTGGCGGCTGATGACCTGGCGGGGCTGGGTCGAGGGCGTCGGCCGCTGGGTGCCGTCGGGGCCGACCGTGGCCCGTACCAGCCGGGGGGCGACGTAGGTGCCGCCGTTGGCCACCGTGTTGTAGGCGGCGAGCATCTGCGCCGCGGTGACGGCGATGCCCTGGCCGATCGGGAACGACCCCATCGAGGTGCCGGTGTAGTCGGCCGGGTCGGCCAGGATCCCGGCGCTCTCCCCCGGGTCGCCCAGTCCGGTAGGCGACCCGAAACCGAAGGCCCGCAGGTACGCGTCGAAGCGCTCCTTGCCCAGCTGCTGGCCGATCATGATCGTGCCGACGTTCGAGGAGTTGGCCACGATGTCGGTGACGCTCCAGTCCTCGGTGGGGTGCGGTTCGTACTCCTTGTAGAGGTGCTCGCCGACCTGGATGGCGTTGGGGACCGACATCGTCTGGTCGGGCCGCACCTTGGCATCCTCGATGGCGCCGGCCACGGTGATGAGCTTGGTCACCGAACCCGGCTCGTAGACGTTGGTGACCGCCTCGTTCTTGGTCGCAGGGACGATCGAGGGAGGAGACGGGTCCTTGGCCGACGGGCGGGCCTCGCCCTCCGGCGCCTCGGCCACCAGGTTGGCCACGGCCAGCAGGTCGCCGCTGGCGGTGTCCATCACCAGGGCGATCCCGCCTTTCGCTGAGGTCGTGGCGATCTGGTCGGCCAGGCGGCGCTCGGTCTCGTGCTGCAGCGAGCGGTCGATGGTGAGCACCAGATCGTCGCCCCGGGCCGAGGGGTCGAACGCGATGCGGCCTCCGGGGATCTCCCGGCCCTTCTGGTCCCGCTCGGTGACCAGCTTGCCGGGCTTGCCGGCCAGGACGTCGCGGTACTGGTACTCCAGGCCGCTGAGGCCGTCGCCCTCGGGCCCGACCTTGCCCAGCAGCGACAGGGCCAGGTCGTCGGCGGGCAGGAACCGCTTCGGCTCGAGGAAGCTGAACACCCCGGGCAGCTCCGCGGCCCGTTCGGCCACCCGTTTCGCCGCCTGCTCGTCCACCTTGCGGGCGACGTAGGCGAACCTGGCCCCGGGCCGGGTCAGCCGCTCCTCGAGGAGCCCTGCGTCGACGTTCAGCAGCGAGGACAGCAGCCGGGCCTCGCCGGGGGCATCGGTGACCAGGCGGGGGTCGACGGCGATGGTCGGCACCTGGACCGAGATGGCCAGGTCCCGGCCCGCCCGGTCGAAGATCGAGCCTCGCTCAGCCGGCAGGCTTTCGCTGCGGACAAGTTGCTTGCGGGCCCGCTCGGCCAGCTCCGGCGCCTGGCGCACCTGCAGCTCCACCAGCCGCCCGACGATCCCGACGGCGACCAGGACGCAGAGCGC
>JBBPYZ010000161.1:0-11769 GCA_038199465.1 Acidimicrobiales bacterium
CGGTGGTGGCAAAGGCGTGGCGGCCGTCCTTGTCGATGACGACGTAGAACAAGAAGTTGCCCGGGGCGGGCTCGAGGGCGGCCTGGATGGCCGCCTCGCCGGGCCCGGCGATCGGGGTGGGGGGCAGGCCGGTGACCTCGTCGGTGTTGGAGGGGCCCGGTGCCTTGAGGTCGGCGTTGAGGACCCGGGTCTTCTTTCCGGATTGGCCGAGCGCGTAGATGACGGTGGCGTCGATCTGCAGCTTCTGGTTCTTGGCCAGACGGTTGTAGATGACCTGGGACACCAGGGCCCGGTCCTCCTCGACCTTCGCCTCGCGCTCGATCAGGCTGGCCACGACCAGCACCTGATAGGGGCTGAGGCTCCGGGCCTCGGCCCGGTTGGCCAGGTCGAGCCGGGTGGTCACCGAGGTCATGCCCTCGATCATCTTCACCAGGATCTTCCGCTCGTCGTCCTTCTCTCCGATGAAGTACGTGGAGGGATAGAGCAGGCCCTCCAGGCTCGTGATCCCCGGGGGCTGGAGGGGGCTGCGGACCCGGTCGCCGCCCTGGTCGAGGGCCAGCTTCTCGAAGGTGGCGGCGCTGCGGCCGGGCAGCCGGCCGACCACCTCGGCGATCTGGGGAATGGTGAGGCCCTCGGGGACGGTGAGCCGCTGCACGGCCATCTCCGGGCCCTTGGTCAGCTGCTCGGCGACGTCGTCGTAGGACGACGAGCGGGCCATCACGTAGGTGCCGGCCTGGTAAGGGCCCTTCCCCTGGATCTTGGTCCAGTAGGTGAAGATGCGCCGGCTCTTGATGACGCCGGCCTCGTCGAGCACCCGGGCCACGCCCTCGGTCCCGATGTTCTTGTCGATGGTGACCGAGATCTCGGCTCCGGGCTCGCCGCCGGGGTTGATGGCGCTACGGACGTAGCTGGCGGTGAAGAACAGCGTCCCGCCGGCCAGCACCAGCACGATCACGACGAGCACCAGCCACCGAGGCCGGCGCCGCGGCGGCGGTGGCATCCGCTCAGTGCGCTCCTGGAGCATGGTCACGGTGCAGAGCCCTCCTCAGGACCTCGACCAGCGGGCGACTCGAGCCACGACTGGAGCAGCACGGCGGCGGCTGAGGCATCCACACTGCCACGCCGCTGGCGTGCCGTCTTCCCGGCGGCGGCCAGCCCAGCGTGGGCGGCGACGGTGGACAGGCGCTCGTCCTGCAGGTAGACGGGCACCCCCACCCGCTCGGCCAGGAGGCCGGCCTCGGCCCGGGCCGCCTGCGCCGCCCGCCGCTCACGCCCGTCGAGGCTGCGGGGCAGGCCTACCACCACGGCGCCGACGGCGTGCTCCTCGGCCAGGGCGGCCACCCGACCCAGGACATCGCCCGAGCGGACCAGCACGGTCAGCGGCGAGGCCAGGGTGCCGGTGGGATCCGAGAGCGCCACCCCCACCCGCACCGAGCCGAGATCGACGCCGAGCGTGCGCATCAGGTCGGCCGCATCAGTTCGGCCGTCATCGGGTCGGCCGTCATCAGCTCAGCAGCGCGCGCGCCCGCTCCAGGGCGGCGTCGATGCCGGCGGGGTCCTTGCCGCCCGCCTGGGCCACGTCGCCCTTGCCCCCGCCCCGGCCGCCGACCAGCTCTGCCGGTTCGGCCAGCAGGGCCGATGCGGACCCGCCGGGGGCGACGGCCGCCACCAGCGAGACGCGCTGGCCGTCGGGGCTGCCGATCAGCACCACGGCCCGGGCCTGGGCCAGCTGGTCGCGCACGGCGAGGGCCAGCTGGCGCAGCCCGTCGGGGTCGAGGCCGTCGCGGCGGGCCACAACCACGCCGTCGGTGGCGGTGGCCGCCAGCCGCCCGGCGTCGGCCACCGCCGCCTTGGAGCGGATGGCCCGCAGCTCGTCCTGCAGGGCCCTGCGGTCGGCCAGAACCTTGTCGATGGCGTCCGGCAGCCCCTCCGGCTTGGCCTTCAGCATCGCCGCCGCCCGTTGCAGGGTCTGCTCCTCCCGGTGGTAGCGCTGGAGGGTGCCGAATCCGGTGGTGGCGTAGACCCGCCGGGTGTTGGAGGCGATCGACTCCTCCTTCACGATCTTGAGCGGGCCGATCTGGCCGGTGCTGACCACGTGGGTGCCGCCGCAGAGCTCGCGGCTGTGGGGGCCGGCGTCGAGCACCCTCACGACCTCGCCGTACTTCTCGCCGAAAAAGGCGACGGCCCCCTCGGCCTCGGCCTCGACCATCGACATCTCCCGCACCACGACCGGAGCGGCGGCGAGAACATCGGCGTTCACCAGCGCCTCGACCCGGGCGATCTCCTCGGGGGCGAGGGCGCTGAAGTGGCTGAAGTCGAAGCGCAGCTCGTCCGGGCCGACCAGCGAGCCCTGCTGCTTGACGTGACCCCCCAGCACCTGGCCGAGGGCCCAGTGCAGCAGGTGAGTGCCGGTGTGGTTGCGGCGGATGGCGTCGCGACGCACGGCGTCGATGCCGGCCTGCACCTCCTGGCCGGGGCTGAGCGTGCCCTCCTCGACCACGGCGTGGTGGCGGGTGAGCCCAGGGACGCCTCGGGTGGTGTCGAGGACCCGGGCCGAGCCCGTCTCGGTGCGCAGGTGCCCGGTGTCGCCCACCTGGCCGCCGCCCTCGGCGTAGAAGGGCGTGCGGTCGAGCACGACCTCGACGTGATCCTCCTGGCCCCCGCTGCCGGGCAGGACGGCCAGCACCCGGGCCGTCGCCTCGTCCTGGTGCTCGCCCACAAAGGCGGTGGGGCCGAACTGCTCGATGAGCTCCCGGTACAGCTCTCCGTTGGGGCCGGTGCCGCCGGCGCGACGGGCCGCTCCCCTGGCCCGCTCGCGCTGCTCCTGCATCAGGCTGCGGAAGCCCTCCTCGTCGACCTCGACCCCCCGCTCGGCCGCCACCTCGCGGGTGACCTCGATCGGGAAGCCGTAGGTGTCATGCAGCTCGAAGGCCACGGCCCCGGGGACCACAGCTCCGGCTTCGCTCAGGACGACGCCACGCTGGACGATCTTGCTCTCGGGTGCTCCGGGCTGCTCGGGTTCGACGCCGACCCCCCACACCGCGACGATCTTCGGGCCGAGGCCGAGATCGTCGCTCACGTAGCGGTCGAGGCGGACCAGGCCCTTGTGGAGGGTGGAGCGGAAGCGGCTCTCCTCGACGTCGAGGACCTGCAGGATGAAGTCGCGGTTGCGGGCCAGGTCGGGGTAGGCGCCCTGCATCTCGGTGACCACCGCCCCGGCGATCCTGGCCATCACCTGCTGCTCGACGCCGACCGAGTAGGCCCGGCGCACGGCCCGGCGGATGAGGCGGCGCAGCACGTAGCCCCGGTCCTCGTTCGAGGGGAACACGCCGTCGCTGATGAGCAGGGCGGTGGAGCGGGCGTGGTCGGCCAGGATGCGCAGGCTGACGTCCACCTCGGGGTCGCGCCCGATGGCCAGCCCGGTCGCCGAGGATGCCTCGTCGAGCAGCGGGACGAACAGGTCGGTGTCGAAGACCGAGTCGACGCCCTGCAGGATGCTGAGCAGGCGCTCGTAGCCGGCGCCGGTGTCGATGTTGCGACGCGGCAGGGGAGGCAGGGACCCGTCGGGCTGGCGGTCGTACTGGGTGAAGCCCCGGTTCCAGAACTCGAGGAAGCGCTCGTCGCCGCCGTGGGCCGGGCCGCCGCCGGGCCCGAAGGAGGGGCCACGGTCGAGGTGGATCTCCGAGCACGGCCCGCACGGCCCGGTCTCGCCCATGGCCCAGAAGTTCTCGTCGTCGGTGAGGCCCATCCGCTGGATCCGCTCACGAGGGATGGAGGTGAGGTCGAGCCACAGCTGCGCGGCCTCGTCGTCGGTGTGATGGACGGTGACCCACAAAAGCTCGGGGTCGAAGCCGAAGACCTCGGTGGACAGCTCCCAGGCCAGCTTGATGGCCTCTGCCTTGAAGTAGTCCCCGAAGCTGAAGTTGCCGAGCATCTCGAAGAACGTGACGTGGCGCTTGGAGCGGCCGATGTTCTCGATGTCGTCGTGCTTGCCCATGATCCGCACGCACTTCTGGATGGTGGTGACCCGGGAGTCGGGCGGATTCTGCTCACCCAGGAAGTAGGGCAGGAACTGGGTCATCCCCGCGTTGGTGAACAAGGGCGCCCGCGGGTGGTGCGGGATGAGGCCGGCGCTGGGCAGGGCGGTGTGGCCCCGCTCGACGAAGAAGCGGGTCCAGGTGCTGCGCAGCCGGTCAGCCGTCCAGTTCGCCATGGGAGCCCCCGAGGATACCGGCGCCACCGGTGGTTCCCGCTACGGCGAGCAGCAGGCCGGCGCCTCCCGCTCCGCGGGGCCGCTCACCCGGCCGGGCCGCCATCAGCGGCGCTCGGCCAGGCGGGCGGCCACCTCGGCCTCGAACCCGTGGCCTGTTGGCTCGTAGTACCTGCGGTCGGCCACCTCGTCGGGGAGGTAGCCCTGCTCGACCCAGCCCCGGGGGTCGTCGTGCGGGTAGGCGTAGCCCCGGCCGTGGCCGATGGAGGCGGCCCCCTTGTAGTGGCCGTCGCGCAGGTGGGCGGGCACGGCGCCCCTGGGCCGGTTGCGCACGTCGTCGAGGGCGGCGCCGAGCGCCACGGTCACCCGGTTCGACTTGGGCGCCTGGGCCAGGTGGACCACGGCCTGGGCCAGGTTCAGCTGGGCCTCGGGGAGCCCGACGAACTCCACGGCCGAGGCGGCGGCGGTGGCCACCACCAGGCTGGTGGGATCGGCCATGCCCACGTCCTCGCTGGCCAGGATGACCAGGCGGCGGGCCACGAAGCGGGGGTCCTCGCCGGAGGAGAGCATCCGGGCCAGCCAGTACAGGCCGGCATCGGGGTCGCTGCCCCGCACGGCCTTGATGAAGGCGCTGACCACGTCGTAGTGGTCGTCCCGACCGTAGGTGAGGGCCCGGGTGGTGCGGGCCCCCTCGACGGCCTCGACGGTGACCCGCCGGTCGGGCCCGGCCACGGCCACGGCCACCTCCAGGGTGGTCAGCAGGGCCCGGCCGTCGCCGTCGACCAGGTCGACCAGGAAGGCGGCGGCGGCGGCATCGATCGTCGCCTCCTCGGCCTCCAGGCCCCGGGCCAGCAGGGCCCCGAGCGCCTCGGCGCCCAGCGGCTCGAGGCGGAACAGCGTCGAGCGGCTGAGCAGGGGCCCGTTCACCTCGAAGAACGGGTTCTCGGTGGTGGCCCCGATCAGGGTCAGCGTCCCGTCCTCGACGCTGGGCAGCAGGGCGTCCTGCTGGGACTTGCTGAAGCGGTGGACCTCGTCAAGGAACAGGATCGTGTCGGCGCCGTGCTCGGCCAGGCGCCGGCGGGCCCGCTCGGCCTCCTCGCGCACGTCCTTCACCCCGGCACTCACCGCGCTGAGGGGCTCGAACGACGCCCCGACGGCGTCGGCCAGCAGGCGGGCGATGGTCGTCTTGCCCGTGCCGGCCGGCCCCCACAGGATCACGCTGGTCAGCCGGCGGGCGTCGACCAGGGCCCGCAGCGCCCCCTTCGGGCCGAGGAGGTGGTCCTGGCCGACCACGTCGTCCAGGCGGGCGGGGCGGAGGCGGCTGGCCAGCGGGCCGCGAGCCTTGAGCCGCTCGGCCAGCCCCGCCTCGAACAGGTCCATCGCCCCCAAGACTACGAGGGGTCAGGTCGGCGGCGGGAGGGGGCGCAGGCCGTACAGCTCGAGGTCTCGGGCGGCGACGGGCGTCGGGGCGCCGGTGAGGGGGTCGGTGCCCGACTGGGTCTTGGGGAAGGCGATGACCTCGCGGATGTTCTCCTCGCCGGCGAGGAGAGCCACGAGGCGGTCGATGCCAAAGGCGAATCCGGCGTGGGGCGGGGCCCCGTAGCGGAAGGCGTCGAGGAGGAAGCCGAACTTCTGGTCAGCCTCCTCGGCGCTGATGCCGAGCACCTCGAACACCTGCTGCTGGATGTCGGCCCGGTGGATCCGCACGCTGCCCGAGCCCAGCTCCCACCCGTTCAGCACCAGGTCGTAGGCCTGGGACCGCACGGCCAGGGGATCGCTGGCCAGGAGGTGGAGGTCCTCGAGGTGGGGCATGGTGAAGGGGTGGTGGGCCGACATCGGTCGGCCGGCGTCGTCGATGCCGTCGAAGAGGGGGAAGTCGACCACCCACACGGCGTGGAGGCCGCCCTCGTTCACCGGCGGCCGGCCCAGCTCGAGGCGCAGCAGGCCCAGCACCTTGTTGACCAGCGGGCGCTCGTCGGCCACGAAGAGCAGGAGGTCGCCGGCCTCGCCGGGCAGCCCGGCCCGCTCCTCCTCGGAGAGGAACTTGAGGATCGGACCTTCCAGAGCGCCGTCGTCGGCAGACCGCTTCAGCCAGGCCAGGCCCTTGGCCCCGAACGACTTGGCCAGGTCGGTCAGCGCGTCGGTGCGGCCCCGGCCGAGGGAGGCGCCGCCGGCCACGGCGATGGCCTTCACGCAGGGCGCCTTAAAGGCGTTGAAGCCGGTGGCGGCGAACAGGGGGGTGAGCTCGATCAGCTCCATGCCGAAGCGCACGTCGGGCTTGTCCGAGCCGAACCGCTCCTGGGCCTGGTGCCAGGTGAGGCGCCGGATCTCGCCGAGGTCGTGACCGGCGGCGGACGCCGCCGCCCACACGGCGTGGCCGATGGCCTGCAGCACGTCCTCCTGGGAACCGAAGCTCATCTCGGCGTCGAGCTGGGTGAACTCGAGCTGGCGGTCGGCCCGCAGATCCTCGTCGCGCATGCAACGGGCGATCTGGTAGTAGCGGTCGATCCCGCCCACCATCGACAGCTGCTTGAACAGCTGGGGCGACTGGGGCAGGGCGTAGAACGACCCGGGCCGCAGACGAGAGGGCACCAGGAAGTCGCGG
Organism: Acidimicrobiales bacterium; assembly: GCA_038199465.1. GTDB lineage: Bacteria > Actinomycetota > Acidimicrobiia > Acidimicrobiales > JAUJNH01 > JAUJNH01. The sequence goes on from JBBPYZ010000161.1 coordinate 6,816, forward strand.
GCGCCCTCGGGGGTTGACGCCATCAGCATCGGGGTCTCGACCTCGACGAAGCCCTGGTCGTCCATGGCGCCCCGGATGGCCGAGTTGACCCGGGCCCGCAGCCGCAGGTTGCGCTGCATGCGGTCACGGCGCAGGTCGACGTAGCGGTGCTTGAGGCGCAGCGTCTCGTCGGTGGCCGGGCCCCGCTCGTCGATGGGGAACGGGGGGGTCTCGGCCGCCGCCAGGACCTCGACGGTGCAGTCACCCACCTCGACCTCGCCGGTGGCCAGGTCAGGGTTCGTCGTGCCCTCCCGCCGACGGCGGACCGTGCCCGCCACGCGCAGCACGAACTCGGTGCGCACGTCGGGGGCGTCGGTGGGCTGCCCGTCCACGAAGTCGTCCCGACCGTCCACGGTCCCGGTCCGGACGACGCACTGCACGACGCCGGTGTGGTCCCGGAGGTCGACGAAGGCCAGCTTCTCGCCGTGCTCGCGACGACGGGCGACCCAGCCGCAGAGCGTCACCTGGCGATCGACGTCGGCGACCGACAGCGTCCCGCAACGATCGGTGCGCAGCGCGGTGGCCGACCCGAGCGGTCCGGCTCCCTTTCCGCCGCGCTGGTCGCGCCCGTCGATCTCGTCCTCAGCCATGCACGACCCTTCTGATCTCCTCGACGAGGCCGGCCCGGGGCACGGTGGCCTCGGTGCGGGCGGCCAGGTCCTTGACCTTCACGACGCCGTTGGCCAGCTCGGCCGGGCCGGCCAGGACCGCGACCCTGGCCCCCCGCCGCTCGGCCTGCTGCAGCTGGGCCCCCACCTTCTTGACGTCGGGGTAGACCTCGGCCCCGAACCCGGCCCGGCGCACCTCCGCGGCCAGGCCGTGGAGGTCGGCCAGGGCCACCTCGGCGAAGCGCACGAACAGCACCGGCGCCCCCGTGGGCTCGTTGCCCACCACACCCAGCTCCTCCATGGCCGCCAGCAGCCGGTCGAGGCCGAGGCTGGCGCCGACGCCGGGCAGCGACTGGCTGGTGTACAGCCCGGCCAGGTCGTCGTAGCGGCCCCCTGAGCACACGCTGCCGATGGCCGGCAGGTCGCTCAGGAACGTCTCGTACACGGTGCCGGTGTAGTAGTCGAGCCCCCTGCTGATCGACAGGTCGACGACCAGCCGGTCCTCGGGGATGCCGACGGCGTCGGCCACCGCGAACAGCTCGCGCAGCCGGGCCACGCCGGTCGCCACCCGCTCGGAGCCCCCGAAGCGGTCGGCCACGGCGTCGAGGTCGCTGCCCGCCACCTCGAGCACAGCCTCGGCCTGCCTGAGGTCGAGGCCGACGGTGTCGACCAGCTCACCCCGCACCACGTCGGGGCCGTGCCTCGCCAGCTTGTCGACCGAACGGAGCACCGGCCCGGTGCGCTCGCCGACCCCGAGGGCCTCGAGCACCCCGCCCAGCACGTGCCGGTCGCTGATCCGCACGGTGAACCGCTCGAAGCCGAGGGCCACCAGCAGGTCGTGGATGACCAGGGCGACCTCGACGTCAGCCGCCCCCGAGGTGGTGCCGATCGTGTCGAAGTCACACTGCAGAAACTCGCGGTAGCGGCCGGCCTGGGTGTTCTCGCCCCGCCAGACCGAGCCCACGTGGTAGCGCTTGAACGGCGTCCCCAGCTCCTGCACGTGCATGGCCGCGAACCGGGCGAACGGCACGGTGAGGTCGAAGCGCAGGGCCACGTCGCGCCCGCCGTTGTCGACGAAGCGGTACAGCTGGCGGGCGATCTCGGCGCCCGGATCCGCCTTGGCCAGCAGCACCTCGGCCAGCTCGAGGGCCGGGGTGTCGATGGGGGCGAAGCCGTACGAGCGGTAGACGCCTCGGGCCACCTCGACCATCCGCTCCCGCTGGAGGGCCAGGGCGGGCGGGAAGTCACGGAACCCCTTCAGGGTCCTCGGCTGGATGGCGGGCATGGCGGGGGACGACGGTAGTCGGGTGCACGAACGGCCCTTCCGAGCCGGCCAGACTGAGCAGCGTGGCCGACGCTCCCGCCTCCGATCCCGCCTCCGCTCCCGGCGCCCCCTCCCTGTCGCCGGTGGCCAGCCGGGCCCTGCGCATGGCCGAGAACGTCATCTACAGCTCCATCAGCCTGGTGCTGATCGGTGCCGCCCTGGCGCTCCTCGCCGACGCCGGCTACCAGCTGGCCACCACCCTCGGCGACGACATCCCCAAGGCCGTGCGCGAAACGCTCGACAACCTGCTCCTGGTCTTCATCCTGGTCGAGCTGCTCAGCGCCACCCGCGAGACGATGAACCAGCACAAGATCGTGGCCGAGCCGTTCCTGCTCGTCGGGATCATCGCCTCGATCAAGGAGGTTGTGGTGATCGGCATCGGAGCCAAGGAGGACCTGGGCAAGGACACCGAGGCCTTCGAGTCGGCCATGCTCGGCATCGGCACCATCACCGCCCTGCTCTTGGTCCTCAGCATCGCCATCATCCTCGTGCGCCGCAAGGAGCGCGAACCCGAGGAGAACTGACCTTCGATCGGGCTCAGGAGCTGACGACGACCGGAGGCTCAGAGCACGCCGCCGAGGCCGAGCAGGCCCTTGCGTCGCGTCGTCGGGGGGGCCATCGGGGCCGGTGGGGGCGTCATGACGGGCTGGATCACCATCCTCCCCTTCACCACGATGCGCTGCTTGGCGCTGCCCTTGGGGTGGCAGGCCGTCAGGGTGAAGGTGGCGTCGGGGGTGTTGTTCACCACATAGGTGTCCTTGGCGTTCACGATCGTGGTGCCGGTGACCCGGTAGGTGAAGCGGCCGGCCGGCGTGGTGAAGATCACCTCGTTGCCTGGGACCAGCTTGTCGAGGTCCCAGAACGGGCGGCTGTAGGTGGTGCGGTGGCCCGGGAAGACCGTGTTGCCGAGCTGGCCGGGCAGGGGCTTGCCGGGCCAGTGGCTGGGCCCGTAGTTGATGGTTGCGATGTCGATGCCCTCGTAGGTGAGGTGGTTGAGGCCGATGGCGGGGATCTCGATCCGCCCCGTCGGGGTGGGCCGGCCCCTCGACGCGGCGGCGGCCCGCACCCCGCCCGTCGACGCCGTGCCGGGGGCTGCGCCGGTGGCGGCGACCGGGCGGCCCGCGAGCCCCTCGGGCAGCGGGTTGTCATCCTCTTCGTCCGGAGCCGGAGCCGGAGCCGGTCCGGGGTCGGGAGCGGGGGACACCACGTCGGCCACCGGCTCGGCCGGAACCTCGGGGACGAGGCCCTCCGGCGCGTCGGCCGGCGGCGGCTCGGAGGGTGCCGCTACCTGGGTGGCTTCGGCGGAGCATGCCGTCGTGAGGGCGACGACCCCGGCCAGGAACGTCCAACGAGCGCTGCGCATGGCCCCCATTCTACCCCTTCGAGGCGGCCGCTGTCCCTTCTGGGGTGCTTTCGGCCGACCCCGTCAGCGCCTTGGCCGCATCGCCCTTGCCGGGGAGGAGCCGGTAGGCGTCATAGACCGAGTCGACCCGGCGCATGGCGGCCACGACGTGCTCGAGATGGGCCGGGTCGGCCAGCTCGAACTCGAAGCGCATCTTCGACACCCGGTCGGAGCCGGTGTGGCTGGAGGAGTTGATGATGTTCACGTGGTGCTCCGACAGCACCCGGGTGACCTCGCTCAGCAGTCGGCTCCGGTCGAGCGCCTTCACCTCGATGGCGGCGACGAAGCTGCCCTGGCGCTGGTCGTCCCACTCGACGTCGATCATCCGGCCCTCGGTGCTCTGCAGGTCGGAGGCGTTGCGGCAGTCGGCCCGGTGGACGCTCACGCCCCGGCCCCGGGTGACGAAGCCGATGATCTCGTCGCCCGGCACCGGGGTGCAGCACCGGGACAGGCGGACCATCAGGTCGTCCATACCCTCGACGTGCACGCCGACCTGCGGTCGCCCCGACCCCGGCCGGCGGACCTGACGGAGGGTGGAGGGGAGCTGGACCTCGGCCTCAGGGCCCCGGAGGTTCTTCTCGAGTCGCTGCACCACCGATGCGGCCGACACATGTCCCTCGCCGATGGCGACGTGCAGGGACTCGAGGTCGATGTGGTTCATCGACTGGGCCAGCGTCACCATCTCCGGCGAGCTCTGCAGCTTCTGCACGGGAAGGCCGGCCTTGCGCAGCGCCTTGACCACCTCCTCCCGCCCGCTGTCGATGGCGTCCTCGCGGCGCTCGCGGGAGAACCACTGGCGGATCTTGGTGCGGGCCCTCGCCGTGGCCACGTGGTTCAGCCAGTCGCGCGACGGCGCCGCCGAGGCGACCTTGGCCGTGACGACCTCGACGGTGTCCCCTGAGCTCAGCTGGGTGTCGAGGGGCATCAGGCGGCCGTTGACCCGAGCCCCGATGCAGCGGTGGCCGACGTCGGTGTGGATGGCGTAGGCGAAGTCGATCGGGGTGGCCCCCGTCGGCAGGGTCTGCACGTCGCCTCGCGGGGTGAAGACGTAGACCTCGTCCTGCTCGAGGTCGAGCCGCAGCGACTCGAGGAACTCCGACGGGTCCTCGGCGCCGACGTCCATGTCGCCGATCCGCGACATCCACGCCACCTGGGCCCCGGTCGGGCGGCCCATGCGACCGTCCCGGCCGTCGCCGCGCTCGCGTGAGCCGTTCCGTCCCTCCTTGTAGACCCAGTGGGCGGCGATGCCGAACTCGGCCCAGCGGTGCATCTCCTTGGTGCGGATCTGCACCTCGAGCGGCTTGCCCCCCGGCCCGATCACGGTGGTGTGCAGCGACCGGTAGAGGTTGAACTTGGGCATCGAGATGTAGTCCTTGATGCGGCCCTGCACCGGCGAGAAGCTGCCGTGGATGCACCCGAGGGCGGCGTAGCAGTCGCTCTCGCGCTCGACCACCACCCGGATCCCGACCAGGTCGAAGATGTCGTCGAACTCCCGGCCCTTCACGACCATCTTCTCGTAGATGGCCCAGTGGTGCTTGGGCCGACCGGTGACCTCGCCCTGGATCTTCAGGGTCTCGAGCC
>JBBPYZ010000162.1:0-3270 GCA_038199465.1 Acidimicrobiales bacterium
CCGCCCGTCGAGGCCCCGGCTGTCCATGTCCCGGGCCACGATCGTGCAGAAGATGAGGCCGAACGGCACGCCCACCATGACGATGAGGAAGAGGAGGAAGGCGCTCATGGGCGAGCCCCCTTGCTGCGGGCGAAGCGGGCGGCCTGGGCGGCCTGGGCGGCCTGGGCGGCCTGGGCGGCGTGGTGGCTGGAGCGGGTGAGGGGGGAGGCCTCGACGTGGGCGATGCCCAGGGCCTCGCCGGCGGCCTTGAGGCGCCGGAAGTCCTCCGGGTGCCACCAGCGGGCCACGGGCAGGTGGGTGCTGGTGGGCCGCAGGTACTGGCCGAGGGTGACGATGTCGACGCCGAGTGCGGCGAGATCGGCGAGCACGCCCAGCACCTCGTGCTCCTCCTCGCCCATGCCGAGGATGACCGAGGTCTTGGTGGTCAGCCCGGCGGCCCGGCCCCGGGCCAGCACGGCCAGGCTGCGGGCGTAGGAGGCCTGGGGCCGCACGGCCCGTTGCAGGCGGGGCACCGTCTCGACGTTGTGGTTCCAGACCTCGGGGCGGGCGGCGGCCACCAGGTCGAGAGCGGCCGGATCGCCCTTCAGGTCGCTGATCAGCACCTCGACCGCCGCCGCCGGGTTCCGGCGTCGGATGGCGGCGACGGTGGCGGCAACGTGGGCGGCCCCGCCGTCGGCCAGGTCGTCGCGGGCCACCATGGTGACCACGGCGTGGGTGATCCCGGCCCGGGCCACGGCCTCGGCCACCCGGTCCGGCTCGCCGGGGTCGGGCGGGCCGGGGCGACTGGTGTCGATCAGGCAGAACCCGCAGGCCCGGGTGCAGCGCCCGCCCAGCACCATGAAGGTGGCCGTGCCCTCGGCCCAGCACTCCGACAGGTTCGGGCAGCCGGCCTCCTCGCACACCGTGACCAGGTCGAGGTCGCGCAGCCGACGCCTCATGGCTAGCACCTCGGGGCCATGCTGGACCCTGGGCCGCAGCCAGGCCGGCTTGGGTTCGGCGAGGGGTAGGGCGGCGCTAGTCTCGACCCCGACCTCGGCCAGGCGACCGAGGAGGCGCACGGGCCCGGCGGTGGGCATGCCGTGCCGGTCGGGCCGGACGGCGGCGCCCGGCCCTGCCCCCCGGGAGAAAGGGGCGAGGTCCCCGGGCGCCACCCGCCAGGCCACGTCCTGGCGCTCGACCAGGCCGTCCAGCGCCCTGAGTCGCCCGCTCCCTGGGGCCGCTCGGGCCCAGTGCTCGGCGGCCCGGCGCACGATGGCATCGACCACGGCCTGCATGGGCACGTCGAGGCCCTCGGCCCCCAGGCTGGTGACGGCGGCGTCGGGCAGGCCGCAGGGCACGATGTGCTCGAACATAGTGAGGTCGGGGGCGACGTTGAGGGCGAACCCGTGCATCGAGCGGCCCCGGGTGACCCGGGCCCCGACGGCGCAGATCTTTCGGGGCCGGGGGCCGCCCGGGTCGACCCAGACCCCTTCGTGGCCGGGCCGGTCCAGGCGCCCGCAGCAACCCAGGCCGAGGTCGGCGAGGGCGTCGATCACGACCTGCTCGATCGCCGCCATGTGGGCGGGGACGGCGCCAGGGCCGTCGGGCACCGAGACGACCGGGTAGCCGACCAGCTGGCCGGGCCCGTGGTAGGTGACCTGGCCGCCCCGGTCGGCCCGCACCACCTCGGCCCCCACGCCGGCCGGGTCGACCAGCACGTCCTCGGGCCGGCCCCGCACCCCGAGGGTGAAGACGTGAGGGTGCTCCATCAGCAGCAGGTGGTCGTCGCCCCCCGGTCCCCCGTGGAAGGCCCGCTGCACGGCCAGCGCGTCGCAGTAGCGCACCCGGCCGAGCCATCGAACCCTGAGCACAGGGATCGACGCTAACGGCGCCGCTGCCCAACCACCGGCGAGGCCCCGCCGATCCGCCTCCACCCCTGCCCGAGCCGGCGTGTCCCCCAGCCCCTGCCGGCGGACGTCAGCCGATCGGGTCGAACACCCACCGGGTGGCCCGGATGGAGAACTCCTCCTCCCGCTCGATGACGGCAAAGGCGCGCTCGGGCTCGACCTCGAACATGACGTTCTGGCCCAGGAACTCGGCGCTCAGGTCGGGCGAGACGGGTCGGTACTTCTCCAGGTAGCGCTCGATCCACCGGCGCTGGGCCTCACCGGGGGGTACCGGTGCCGCCCGGCCCTCCAGCGAGAGGCACTCGACGGTGTCGTCGGTCATGACGACCGTGCGCCCGTTGGGGGCCAGGTTGCGGGCTTTGCGGGAGCGGGGCCCGCACGAGAAAGCGAAGCGGGCCCGGTCGTCGTCCCACACGCCCCAGACCGGCAGCGCATGCGGGCGACCCGCGGCGGAGACGGTGACGAGCCAGAAGCTCCGGTTGGCCGCCAGCCGCTCGGCGGCCCAGGACCAGGGCAGGGGCGACCACCCCGGGGTGTCCACCCCGTAGTCGGGCATGTCCGGTCGCTCGGCCCGAGGCTCGGCCACACCCCCGAACTTATCGGGCTCGGCGGGAGCAGCTTCCCTGGGTCGGTCGCCCGTCTGGTCACCCGGAGACGGCGTCGGTCCGCAACCGACGGGGGCACGCCGCCGACTGACGGCCGGCGTCGAGGAGGGCGACCTGCTGCAGGTCGGCACCCGGCACGAGATCAGCCTGACGCGAGTCACCGATGAGTTCCGGCCCGAGCCTCGCTGCAGCCAGGAAGCGGACCAGGAACAGGATCAGAAGCAGTCTGAGCGCCGCACGCCGGACCTTTAGCCGTGACTGCCTGCGATGCATTCTCGGCTTCGAGAAGTCCTTCGAGATCGAAGGGGAGCCGGCCCGCTTCCGTCGGAAGCGCTTCGGGTGGTGTCAGCCGTCGTCGCCGCCGGGGCTGTGCGGGGGGTCGGCGTGGTCGGCGGTGAGGCCGATGGCGGTGAGGGTGGTGGTGAGCTGGTGGGGGTGGGTGGTGAGCTCGACGGTGACCACGCTGCCGCCGCCCTGGTCGGGGGTGATGGTGATCAGGTCGGGGGTCGAGGTGACCCACACGTCCCCCTCGTGCTCGAACCGGCAACGGAGGGTGGGGGCCAGCCGGGCCGCGGTCGCCTCGGGCGGCTCGGGCGAGGCGAACCCAGACTGCTCGGGGCGGTGGGCTCCTCAACGGCGGAGGGAGCTCGGTGCCCAGCAGCGGCTGCCGTCCCACCGGGTGGGGAGGGTGCCCGGCTCGACGGGAAACGCCGAGGGACGGCGGCGCTGGTGGCCGCCCGGGGGAGGATGACGGTAGGGAAAGGGGCCGGAGCGAACGA